>NZ_JAZKLC010000001.1:0-179426 GCF_036487345.1 Enterobacter cloacae complex sp. CARB60 | reverse complement strand
CCGAACGCCTGCTGACCATTCGTGAAACTGTCACCGAGCAACTGGGTAACGGCGGCATGCCGGAGATGGAGCAGTTGCTGAAAACCGTCAACACGGTTGCCTCCGCCTGTCAGAGCACCGATCTCAGCAGCCTGATCCCACAGCTTGCCAGCAGCAGCACCGCTGAGCCAACGCCTCAGAGTGCGCCGCAGTCCGCCGACTGGCACACGGTGCAGCTCAGCTCACGCGCCGATGCGCAGCTGATGCTGGAGAAGGTGAAACACTATTTTTTCCGGCACGAACCCAGCCACCCTGCGCCGCTGATGATCGAGCGGGTGCAGCGTATGGTTGAGCTGGACTTTATGGAGATCATCCGCGACCTCGCGCCGGACGGCGTGCATCAGCTGGAAACTCTTTTCGGGCGTCGCGATAGCTAACGCTTGCGGCGCAATATTTGTACGCGCATATCCAATGGAGAACACCATGCCAGTCAGTAAATCCAGTGGGCAGAAATTCATTGCCCGTAATCGCGTGCCCCGCGTACAGATCGAGTACGACGTGGAGATCTACGGCGCAGAACGCAGAATCGAACTGCCTTTTATCATGGGCGTGATGGCCGACCTAGTCGGTAAACCCGTCGACGCTCAGCCGGGCGTCGACGAGCGCAAGTTCCTTGAGATCGATATAGATAACTTCGACGAGCGCATGAAGTCACTGAAACCGCGTGTGGCGTTCCAGGCTGATAACACCCTGACCGGGGAAGGGCGTCTGAACATCGACCTGACCTTCAACAGCATGGAAGACTTCTCGCCGGATGCGGTGGCACGCAAGGTTGAGCCGCTGAACAAGCTGCTGGAAGCGCGCACCCAGCTTTCTAACCTGCTGACCTATATGGACGGCAAAAACGGTGCAGAGGAGCTGATCGCCAAAATCCTGCAGGATCCCACTCTGCTGCAATCCCTCAGCCACCTGCCGAAATCAGACGATGCCGCAGTAGACAGCAGTGCTAAAGAGGAGTAACTGATGAGCAACCCATCCCAGCAGTCGCTGGCGCAGGAGCAGCAGACCTGGAGCCAAGACGAGTTCAGCGCGCTGCTGAACAAAGAGTTCCGACCGAAAAGTGATCAAGCGCGTAATGCCGTCGAGAGCGCTGTCAAAACTCTGGCGCAACAGGCGCTGGAGAACACCGTTACCGTTTCCAACGATGCTTACCGCACCATTCAGGCGCTGATCGCCGAGATCGACGAGAAGCTGTCAAAGCAGGTTAACCAGATCATCCACCACGACGATTTCCAGAAGCTGGAAGGGGCGTGGCGCGGTCTGAGCTACCTGGTGGACAACACCGACACCGACGAGATGCTGAAAATCCGCTTTATGAGCATCTCCAAGCAGGAGCTGGGCCGTACCCTCAAGCGCTATAAAGGCGTGGGCTGGGACCAGAGCCCGATCTTTAAGAAAGTCTACGAAGAAGAATATGGCCAGTTCGGCGGCGAGCCGTTTGGTTGCCTGGTCGGCGACTACTACTTCGACCACAGCCCGCAGGATGTTGAGCTGCTGAGCGAGATGGCCCGCATTGGCGCGGCCGCCCACTGCCCGTTTATAACCGGTACCGCACCGGGGGTGATGCAGATGGAGTCCTGGCAGGAGCTGGCAAACCCGCGCGATCTGAGCAAGATCTTCCAGAACACCGAGTACGCCGCGTGGCTCAGCCTGCGCGAGTCGGAAGATGCCCGCTACCTCGGCCTGGTGATGCCGCGCTTCCTGTCGCGCTTGCCTTACGGCATCCGTACCAACCCGGTGGACAGCTTCGACTTTGAGGAAGAGACCGACGGTGCGAATCACGGCAACTACACCTGGACCAACGCCGCTTACGCGATGGCCGCCAACATCAACCGCTCGTTCAAGGACTTCGGCTGGTGTACATCGATTCGCGGCGTGGAGTCTGGCGGCGCAGTGGAAAACCTGCCGTGCCACACCTTCCCGAGCGATGACGGCGGTGTGGACATGAAGTGCCCGACCGAGATCGCCATCAGCGACCGTCGCGAAGCCGAGCTGGCGAAGAACGGCTTTATGCCGCTGGTTCACCGCAAGAACTCCGACTTTGCCGCCTTTATTGGCGCACAGTCCCTGCAGAAACCTGCGGAGTACCACGATCCCGATGCCACTGCAAATGCCCGTCTGGCCGCTCGCCTGCCGTACCTGTTCGCCTGCTGCCGCTTTGCGCACTACCTGAAGTGCATCGTGCGCGACAAGATCGGCTCCTTCCGCGAGCGTGATGAGATGGAGCGCTGGCTGAACGACTGGGTGATGAACTACGTCGACGGCGACCCGGCTAACTCCTCACAGGAGACCAAGTCGCGTAAGCCGCTGGCCTCCGCCGAAGTGCAGGTGGAAGAGATTGAAGACAACCTTGGCTACTACGCCGCGAAGTTCTTCCTGCGCCCGCACTACCAGCTGGAAGGCCTGACCGTGTCACTGCGCCTGGTATCCAAACTGCCATCGCTGAAGTCGAACGACGCGTAAGTCTACGCTGAATGTACCGGTGGCCATTAGGTGCCACCGGGTTACAAAGTGAGCTTGATAAGGAGTGAACATTATTCGATGCACAAAGGCATGGCTGCTATTTTTAAGCTCCGGAAAAACTGATGCAGAAGGTTTTTACGGGTCTTGCAAGAGGCTTCATGGATATCCCTGAAGATATGTGGTTGTTGACCAAAAACTATCTAGACAGTGATAATCGTTGGAGTAATCAGACCGAAACTATACGCCTGTTGTCGCTGTTTAAAAACTAGATTATCTCATAGGGTGTGCGGAAAATAATCACCACAGTGATTACAAAATATGTATATGGACTCTCTGTAAACCAATGTACACATTTTTAAATTTAAATGCCCATCCAGCATTTAGGAAATTAGTTTAAAACTTGTCTTTGTGAAACAGATTATTTCACTGTTTGCATCGCAAGTTATTTCAAAGTTTCTGGTTTCTACAGAACTGACGGGAATATTAAGTGTAGAAATATCAGTCTCCAGTCAATCTAAAAACTTACGAGCTCAATGAACTGGATTTTGATGCATATAATATGCTCTGAGGTATGGGATATTTAGATTTTCTTTGTTTTATGTTGTAATATAATGCAAAGCCTTTCCTGTATGGAATAAAGCATCAGGAAACGAATGATAAAATCATCAATAAAGTTTTTAACTATTTTATTTATTAGTTTATTGTTTTTAGGGGGGGCTGGTTTTTATTTTACGCTTTCCAGTTTATTTTTCTTTTGGTCTTGTGTTATTATATCTTCTGGATTGATTGGTGGTGGGGTTAATAAATAAATTAATTCGCGCGATAATATTAACTTTACTTATTATTGTATCGGTTGTTGTCTACTCTTTTGGCGAGAATATTAGTCCAAGAAGTTAATATTTTCTCTTGCTTTTTAAAAGGAATAACAAGGGAATAGTCACAACTAGAAAAAGATGTTTATCAGCAACAACCCTTCTAGAATAAGGAGTGGGTGACTAATAATTAACAAGGCAGTAGGCAGAAATGATAATTTCTTTTATTGGATGGATTGCAAAAAATACTGTCTTATATTGCTTCTCTCTCCTGTTTGCGTGCAGGATTAATTTTCCATTTTGGTATGGCTGGCCGCACAGTGAAGAGAGAAGTCTGTTAATTCACTATTGACTTATAGTGGTAGTTTTTTATACCGCCGTGTATAGTAAAAAACATTGCGCAAGAATGTGGGTTTCATAATTTTTACTATCTGCCAGTTAGCGATACGCAGGGGATGTTGCTTGGTGGGTAAAAAATTTAGTTATTAACTGCAGAGCGTTGTTAATAGCTATCTCTTCTGATATATCCATTTGGTGATATTCAGAAAAAGGCAGAGGTAAAATATGGACTGTTTTATTCGACCCATTGCTTTACTGTTTGCCATATCAGTGCTTTATCTATACCCAAATTTTTCCTGAAGGAAGAAGGGTAAAAGCAAATACTTTAACTAATGAGAGTAGATAACAATGGCTATTGATATGTATATGAAGGTTGACGGCGTGACTGGCGAATCAAAAGATTCTAACCACACTGGCTGGATAGATATTGATTCATTCTCTTGGGGTGCTTCTCAACCTGGCAACATGTATGTGGGCGGTGGCGGCGGTGTCGGCAAAGTGAACTTCAACGATCTGCACGTGAACGCACTGATCGATAAATCAGTTACTGCCTTGCTTAAAAATTGCGCCAGTGGTAAGCATCTGGCGAAGGTAGAGCTGTCTGTCTGTAAAGCGGGTGGTACTCAGGTTGAATACGCAAAAATCACTCTGGAAGATGTGTTGGTGACTTCCGTGCAGTATACCGGTGCTAAGTCAGGAGACACCATTGGTGTCTCCTATGCTTTCCAGGCCTCTAAAGTTAAACAGCAGTACTGGGAACAAAGCACTTCCGGTGGCAAAGGCGCAGAAAGCAGCGGTGGCTGGAACATCAAAGAGAACAAAGAAGTGTAATGCTGCAGCCCACTCGTTACGAGTGGGCATTTTGGATTAATTCGCAATTATTGCAGAGGGAAGAGTTATGGCAGCAAGACCGGTGTTCTTACTGGCCTGGCAAAACTTCACCGTGGTCAATGTGGATGTCCCTGCCGTTGGAGAAATTATTGGCGGCAATGTGGGTAGCAATAATTATCCTGGTGCTAAAATACGACGCGGCAGCTGGAAAACTGTGTCTGGGGCAGATTAGAACTAGTATATATCAGGTTCGGGACTTACTGATTTATCTGCATAAGATGTATGGTAAACCTGATAAAACCGTGGAAAATCCTAAGGTCAGTGATTTCGAAAATATGAAAGGAATAATGGTGTTTACTGTTAACGGCTGGAGCGATGCCAGCGGCCATGCAACATTATGGAATGGTAAAACCTGCTCCGATCACTACTATTTTCCAATGCCCAGTGAGGCTTGAATATGGTTGTTACATTAAAGGACATTCTGCCCGCTTTGCCTGCTATCTTCTCGTTTCAGGCTGTCGCCAATCCGCACTACCGTCCTGAGCAGTATCTGAAGAATTACGCATTAAGCACCTGTGCGGCTGTGGGCTACCAGTCAAAAGAAGTTAAGAATGATGCCGCCGCTGCCGCACGCGGGAGTAAGAAAGGTTGTGCAGGCGTATTTGCATAAAAAGTACGACATCCAGTCCGGTGATATGATGACGCTGGCGAAATGCATCGACACTTTTACCACAGTCAGGAGCTGTCAGCGCTGGAGAAAGAGTTTAAAGACAAAAGGATAATTAAACTCTATATTGACAGGGTCTCTAATGAAAAAGAACTCTTTGCTGGTGTGACGCATTTTGTTTGTCGTCTGATCAACAAACGTTTTGGCAGAGTATAAGGTAACGATTCAGGGTGGAAAATTTACTAAAACTATTACCAGTCACAGTGATGAAGGCAATGTTAGTTGTGACCTGTCACGCCAAAATCATAAGAATTGCAAGAGTATCACATTGGCAGGTAAGACTGTGAATTGAAACTGCGCTGCAGTGTGTGATTTTCATGGCTACAAGTTCCAAATGGCCCCTATCGCTACTCACTGTTATCCGGAAATAAAGAATAATGGGGCCTCGACGTATTTAAAAATATAAAATTAATTATTTATGACGCAAAAGATAATTAAAGTGATAAATTACAATGTGACATAAGTATTTTAAGTAATAATCGACGATACAATCTTTAATGAATAAGCAGTTATTGTCTGTCGCCCTTATCAGAAGATAAAGCTTCTGAAACATTCCCTCGCGATTATAGTTCCTGCGTTATTCATGGCGGCAAAGCCTGTTGGTTATTGAACCTTACAGGAAAAGCCTGATCGTTCGCTTAAACAGCGATAACAGGTAATTAAGCTGTAAGGCAGGACAGAAATATATTTTAATTATCGATAAAGCGCGGCCTTATTAATACCGCTACTTCCGCTGGAAAATGTTCGTCAGCCAACTACAGCCGGATGTGACCCGCATGAAAAGCATTAAGCAACTAGATAACATTCTCAAAACCGATTTCTCCGCGCCCACCGCTACCTGAATTTCGCCCGTTTTAGTTTCCCTGCCGAGACGGGCACAGTGCAGATGCCGAATACACCTGAGCAGGAACATCTTATGCGATTTACGATTATAAACACCAAACAGGGTCATCAGCCGCCGCAAAGCAGCTGCGATTTCTTGCCACCCGGCGGCACGATTGGTCGTGGCGTGGATAACAACCTGGTGCTGCCGGATGACGATCGCACCATTTCGCGGTTACAGGCGATTGTGCACATCAGCGATGACGGTGAGTGCCGTATCACCAACCGTGGCAACGTGACGCGCGTGCTACTTAACGATATTCCGCTGGAGCGCGGCCGTCAGGTGGAGTTGCAGGATGGCGATGTGCTGGGCATTGATGACTATCGGCTACAGGTCAGCGAGCTGGGCGATGTAGCGCGCCCGAAAAGTGCCGCTGCCCCGGTGGCAAAACAGGCCGCGCAGACTGCCGCCATTCCCAGCGAGATCTGGGACAGCCTGGCGCAGGAGTTCTCCATCTCCGATAACCTATCCAGCCGCCAGCAGAATAAAAGTGCAGAGAGCTATGCAAACCCGCTCACCGCGCCCGCTGCCGAAGAGCGTAACCCGGCCGACCCGCTGGCGCATCTGGTGCAGTCCAGCGAGCCGCTCAAATTCGATCGCCGCCAGCAGACGCCGGAGAGCCTGTTCGAGTCTGACCCGCTGTTCAAGCAGGAAAGCATCTTCGATGACAGCACCCCGAGCACGCTGTTCCAGCAGCCCGGTGCTAAAAGTCCGCTGCCGGATAGCAAGCCGCAGGTTGAGCAGGACCCGCTGGCACTGTTTGGCGTAGGCAGCAGCCCTGCGCAGGTTAACAGCGACGACCCGCTGTGTCTGATGATGGGTAGCGCCGTGCCGCTGGCACTGCTGTATGAGGAGCCGGGCCAGCAGAGCGCGCCAGCCGACGATCCGCTGCCGCCGCTCGCCAGTAACTTCTCGCTGTTTGGAGCTGATGCCAGCCAGCAGCCTGACAACGTCACTTTTGCCAGCTCGCCGCTGTTTGATGAGCCTGTCGATGCCGCATCCGCACCGCCGCCGCCGGAGTACAGCGGGATTGCGCTGCCGATCCCGCAGGCGATAGTGCGCCAGAACGCCCCGGTGCCAAAAGGCCGCCTGCGCATTGACCCAGTCGCCAACAGCAGCCAGCAGAGCAGCGCCGCAGCGGGCGGTAAAACCCTGGATGGCGACCTGCTCAATGCGCTCATCAGCGGCATGGGTTTGCAGGACCTGCAGCCGACGCCGCGTTTTGACCACGACTCCATCCAGGAGCTGGGGCAGATGCTGAGCATGTTCTCGCAGGGCACAGTTGCGCTGCTGTCGTCGTGTTCGATCCTTAAGCGCGCGGTGAAAGCAGAGATGACGGTGAGCCTCGACGAGGCCAACAACCCTTTCAAGCTGCTGCCTTCCGGTAAATCGGTGCTGATGCAGATGTTTGGCAGCCGCATGCCCTGTTTTATGCCGCCGAAGCAGTCGGTGCGCGATGCGCTTGTGGAGCTGCAGGCGCATCAGCTGGGGATGATCGCCGGGATCCGCGCGCTGATCGCCTCCATGCTGCAGTTGTTCAACCCGCAGCAGCTGGAGGAAGAAGCATGGGCTGAGGGAGCCACCTCGCGGCTGTCGCTGCCCAGCAGCCGCAAGGCCGCACTGTGGGATCACTTCACCAAACGCTATGGCGAAACCACCGGTGAGATAGAAGACGACTTCCACACGCTGTTTGGCGAAGCCTTTCTCCACGCCTACGACATGGAAGTGAACCAGTACAAAGACACTCAGATCAGATCGGAAGAATGATGAATATCACCATTGCCTGAATGTCGAACCAATATGAACGCGTCAGCAATCAGGATAAGATCGGCGAGATCGTCGGTGGGCGCTCGGCCTGCTTTGTGGTGTGCTATAGCTTTGCGGGGCTTCCGGCGGGCGATATCGCCGCGAGCATGACGCGTAACACCATGATGCAGCGCTTTGACGTGCAGCACTATCTGAATGTCCAGTTGATCCGCCAGCAGCAGAAAAGCGAACTTTTGCCCTCGGTATGGGTGATGAAGACCGCCATGCCAGCTACAGCAACGTGGTGCCGACGGACGAGTGGCTGACGCTGATGCTGCAGGTCACTAAGAAAAACGAACAACGATCGGAGGGCAGCCAGGATAACTAAAGCGCCTTTGCCGTCTGTGTCGGGGAGCCGCAGGACACCATGCTGCTGCACTCTCTGTCGGAAGCGGCGCAGTTTATTGCGCTGCGTGATTGAAACAGGAAAAGGATGTTATGAAATATTTGCTGTCAGGTGCGTTCACATTCCTGCTCGCGTCCAGCGCCTGAGCGCAGGATTATCAGATTGTGCAGCCCCACTCGCTCAAGCTGGATATCTGGATCGACAACGTTAAAAGCAACAGTCCGGAAAACTTGTGTGCGCGCGAGCTGCCGCTGCGCATCATCGCCAACGGCAAGAAAGACACGGCGCTGCTGGGTGATTTTCAGCCGCGCGTTCCCAGCCTGGTGCGGCGGATAAAACGCTGCTGCAAAAGCGCCTGAATGAGATACGCAATCAGTGGTCACCGTACCTGGGTAACAGCACCGACCTGACCAACAAACTGCTTGACGTGCTGCATCCGCAGCTGCAGGACCCGGAAGCCGGGGCATTCAGCACGCTTCATCAAGGAAAGACCATGCACTCATTACAACAGCTCGTGGCCGGACAGTCGCTGAATGAAGCGCTGGCCCAAGTGGAAGGCCAGATCAAACGTCAGCCTGCAGATGCCGACCTGCGCGCCAGCTTCGTCCAGCTGCTGTGCCTAGTTGGGAACTGGAGCCGGGCTCTGACCCAGCTGAAAAGCTGGCGGGCGCTGAAGCCGCAGGCGCAGCCGGCGGTCAACCTGCTGGAGCAGGCGATCGGCGGTGAGTTAAAGCGCGCCCTGGTGTTCAGAGGCCTGGCCACACCGCGTATGCCGGGCGACGATGACCGTTACCGGCTGGGATCGCTGACCGAATGGCGGCCCCTGAGCGGCGATGAGCAGCAGTTGAGCGGGCACGGCCAGAAAAGCTGGCTCAGCGCGCAGGATGACTTTCCGCTGCTGAACCTGGAGACGCTGACCTTTGCTACTGCGGAGTCTGCATCATGAGCCAGCACAGCAGAGACGCGTACGACCTGCTGCATGGCGGCTATCGCCAGCGGTGCCAGCAAAGCTTAAGCGCGCGCGACAAAATGCAGGCCTCGCTGCTCGACCGCCTGACCGATAATGCGCCCGATAAGCAGCAGGAAGCGGCTTACCACACGTTGATCTCACACAGCTCGCTGCGCCGTAACGTACTGCGCGACCTGCAGTGGCTGTTTAACACCATCAACAACGAAGCCCAGCAGGTACTGCAAGCCTTTCCGCAGGTTAAACGCTCCACGCTCAACTTTGGTATCGCGCCGCTGGCCGGACAGCGCATGTCGGACATTGAGTGGCTGGATATTCAGCGCAAGCTGACGGCGGCGATCCTCAACTTTGAGCCGCGCATTCTGCCAGGTGGACTGCAGGTCCGCTGCGTCTCCGACACGGGATCGCTCGACCTGCACAACGTGCTGTCTATAGAGATTAAGGGCCGCCTGTGGTGCGTGCCGTACCCGCTTGAATTCCTGTTTCGTACCGATGTGGACCTGGAAAACGGTCACTTTGAGCTGAAAGATATCGATTAATAAAGAAGGTCATTGTGATGGACAGCAAGCTGCTTGATTACTACAACCGAGAACTGACCTACCTGCGTGAGATGGGGGCAGAGTTTGCCGGGCGCTATCCCAAGGTTGCCGGGCGTCTGGGGATGCGCGGCGATGAAGTGGCGGACCCTTACGTTGAGCGGCTGATGGAGGGTTTCGCCTTTCTCACCTCGCGCGTACAGCTGAAGATGGATGCGGAGTTCCCGCGTTTTTCCCAGCGAATGCTGGAGATGATCGCGCCGAACTATCTCGCGCCGACGCCGTCGATGGCCATCGCCGAGCTGCACCCGGACAGCCGCAAAGGCGATATCAGCGGCGGATTCTGCGTGCCACGCGGCACCATGATGGACAGCCAGATCCTCAAGCAGAGCGGCGTGACCTGCAGCTACACCACCGCCCACGACGTGATGCTGCAACCGCTGGAAATCAAGCAGGTCGAGCTGGGCGGCATCCCTGCTAATATCTCGCTCGGCCAGCTTGGTTTGAGCCAGCTGGGGGCGGTGAGCGCTCTGCGCATCCGCCTGGAGTGCGATGAAGCGGTGACGCTGGCGCACCTTAACTTCGACAGCCTGATGTTTTTCCTCAGCGGCCCGGATATGCAGGCGCAGCAGCTGCTGGAGCTGGTGATGCAGCACTACGTGGGCGGCTTCTGCCAGAGCGTGACGGCCAGCCCGCGCCGCACGCTGCTGGATGATGGCGCGGTGCAGCAGGAGGGCTTCGCGCCGGAGCAGGCGCTGCTGCCGGATGACCTGCGTAACTTTGATGGCTACCGCCTGCTGCAGGAGTATTTTGCCTTCCCGGCGCGCTTCCAGTTTATAAGCATCAGTCAGCTGCGCCCGCTGTTGCAGTGCGCAGGGGATGGGGAGCGTGAATTTGACATCGTGCTGCTGCTGGATAAAAGCAGCGAAGGGCTGGAGCGGGTGATTGACCGCAGCCACCTGGCGCTGCACTGCACCCCGGTGATCAACCTGTTCCCTAAGGTGGCAGCGCGCCAGAAGCTGAATGACAGCGTGCATGAGTATCACCTAGTGGTGGATAACATTCGCCCGCTCGATTACGAGATCTTCTCGGTGCAGAAGCTGTATGCCAGCGGTCATAACCAGCACGAGGAGCAGCTGTTCCGCCCGTTCTGGAGCACCTTCAGCGATGACGGCGGTAACTACGGCGCCTATTTTTCGCTGCGCCGCGAGCAGCGCATGCTGTCGGAACACGCGCAGCGCTACGGCACACGCACCGGCTATGTCGGCTCGGAAGTCTTTCTCTCGCTGGTGGATGAACAGCATGCGCCGTGGCATGAAGATCTGCGCCACCTCAGTGCTGAAGTGCTCTGTACCAGCCGAGACCTGCCGCTGCTGCTGCAGGAGCAGCAGGGCAACTTTGTGATGCCGGACTCGGTGCCGATCCGCCAGCTGACGCTGCGCAAAGGGCCAACGCCGCCGCGTGCAGCGCTGGCCGAGGGCAAAATCGCCTGGCGGCTGATCAGCCATTTGCAGATGAACTACCTCAGCCTGATGGACGGTCATGACGGCGAGGGAGCTGCTGCGCTGCGCCAGATGCTTGGGCTGTACGCCAATCTGGCCGATGCCCCGGTGGCCCGCCAGATTGAGGGCATTCGCCACTGCCAGCTCAAGCCGGTGTTCCGGCGGATGCCGGAGCCGGGACCGATTGTGTTTGCCCGCGGCATTAGCGTTGAGCTGGAGATGGATGAACAGGCGTTTTCCGGCGCCAGCCCCTGGCTGCTGGGCAGCGTGCTGGAGCGGGTTTTCTCACGGCTTGTAGCGATTAACACCTTCACCGAAGTGACGCTCAACAGCCAGCAGCGTGGGGAGGTCGGCTACTGGGCGCCGCGTATGGGTAAAAGGACGCTGATATGACCGCGCAGGCTGCAGAAATTCATCGTTTGAAGCGCCTGCCCGCCGACTTCTGGCACGTGCTGCAGGCCGCGCCCTGGCGTTACGACCTGTTCCAGCTGCTGCGGCGCATCGATGCGCAGGGCGGTGAGCGCTATCCGCTGGGGCGTGCGCCGCTGCCGCGCCATGAACCGCTGCGCATCGGCCAGCTGCCCTCGCTGGCCTTTTCTCCCTCGACCATTGCCAGCGTTACGCCGCGCGACTGCAGCACGCTGCATGAGGTGTCGATCTACAGCTTCGGGCTGTTTGGCCCTAACGGACCGCTGCCGGTTCACCTGACCGAGTACGCGCGCGAGCGCATCTATCACCAGCAGGATTACAGCTTCACCGCCTTTGCCGACATGTTTCACCACCGCCTGACGCTGCTGTTCTACCGCGCCTGGGCCGATGCGCAGCCGACGGTGGCGCTGGATCGCGCTGAGCAGCGCCATTTTGAGCAGTACATCGCCAGCCTGATCGGCATGGGCCAGCCGGGCCAACTGAAAAAGGGCAGCCTGAGCGACCACGCCCGCTTCGCCGTTGCCGGGCACCTGGCGCGTCAGGGGCGCGACGGAGAAGGGCTGGAGAAGGTCCTGCGCCACTATTTTCGCGTGCCGGTAAAGCTGGTGGAGAACGTGCCGCACTGGCAGCCGATTGACGAGCGAGAACGCGCCAGCCTCGGGGCCGGACGACGTAAACCGCGCCTCGGCGAGTCGGCTTTCCTCGGCTTAGCGGTGCGCGACGTGCAGCATAAGTTTCGTATCGAGCTGGGGCCGCTACAGCTGGATAAGTATAATCGCCTGCTGCCCGGCGAACACTGGGCCGTGCAGCTGCGCGACTGGGTGCGCCAGTATCTCGGCATCGAATATGTCTGGGACGTGCGCCTGACGATGGCCGCGTCGGACGTTCAGGGCATCATCCTCGGCAGAAACGGGCGGTTGGGCTACAGCAGCTGGCTTGGCCAGCCCGCGACGCCGCAGCCGCGCAGTGACTTAATCTATAGCCCTGAAGCGCAGGAAGAAACCGTCAGCTGACCCCTTGCCTGAGGGCAGGATCCTATCCCATTAGATCTATAACCACTGAGAATAATCATGTCAGAGATAAGCCGCGCCGTACTGTTCGGCAAACTGGATACGCTGTTATTTACCTCTCTGGAAAGCGCCACCGCCTTTTGTAAGCTGCGCAGCAATCCTTATGTGGAGCTGGTTCACTGGTTGCATCAGCTGATGCAGCACCAGGACGGCGATATACAGCAGCTGATCCGCTATTTTTCACTGGATGAAGAGGCACTGACACGCGACATCGTCGAGGCGCTCGACCGGCTGCCGCGAGGGGCCAGCACGGTTTCTGACCTTGCTGAACATATCGACAGCGCGGTGGAGCGCGCCTGGGTTTACTGCTCGCTGAAGTTTGGTGTGCAGAAGATTCGCGGCGGCCACCTGCTGATCGGCATGCTAAAAACCTTCAACCTCGCCAACCTGCTGAAGGGTATCTCGCCTCAGTTCAGCCGCATCAGCATGGACGTGCTGCTGGATCAGTTCGACGCGGTATTCGACGGCAGCAAAGAGGCGGGGGAGGTTGCTGCCGCGCCGCAGGGAAACGCGGGTGAGGTGCCGCAGCATCAGGGCACGCTGGCGCAGTATGCGCAGGACCTGACTGCGCGAGCGCGCGACCGCAAGATTGACGCGGTGGACGGGCGTGATGAGGAGATCCGCCAGATGGTCGATATCCTGATGCGCCGCCGCCAGAACAACCCGCTGCTGACCGGGGAAGCGGGCGTCGGCAAAACCGCCGTGGTTGAAGGGCTGGCGCTGCGTATTGCTGCCGGCGACGTTCCGGCCCCGCTGCAGGAGGTGCAGCTGTGGCTGCTGGATATCGGCATGCTGCAGGCGGGCGCTGGGATGAAAGGCGAGTTCGAGGCGCGCCTGCAGGCGCTGATTAAAGAAGTGCAGTCCAGCCCGACGCCGATCGTGCTGTTTATCGACGAAATCCACACCCTGATCGGCGCGGGCGGCCAGCAGGGCACCGGTGATGCCGCCAACCTGCTGAAGCCGGCGCTGGCGCGCGGCCAGCTGCGCACCATCGGCGCCACCACCTGGGCGGAGTACAAAAAGTATATTGAGAAAGACCCTGCGCTGACCCGCCGCTTCCAGACCGTACAGGTCCACGAGCCTGACGAAGAGAAAGCGCTGCTGATGCTGCGCAGCACCGTCAGCCCGCTGGAGAAACATCACCGCGTGCTGCTGCTGGATGAAGCGGTGGCGGCGGCGGTGAAGCTGTCGCACCGTTACATTCCTGCGCGCCAGCTGCCGGATAAAGCCGTGGCGCTGCTGGATACCGCCTGCGCGCGCGTGGCTGTCAGCCAAAGCGCGCAGCCGCCGCAGCTGGAAGACTGCCTGCACCGCATCCACGCGCTGGAGATCGAGCGCCATATCGCCGGGCGTGAAGCGCGTCTCGGAATCGGTGAAAGCGGGCGCGTGGCGGCGCTGGAGCAGCAACTAAGCGAGCTGGCCGCCTTGCGTGACCAACTGAGCGCGCGCTGGCAGCAGGAACAGGCGCTGGTCGATGCGATTATCGCCTTGCGGGCGCAGCTGCAGGATAAAAGTGTGGAAGAGCCTGAAGCGCTGCACCAGCAGCTCATAGCCCAGCAGCAGGAGCTGCGCGAGCTGCAGGGGGAAAACCCGCTGCTGTTTGCCGCGGTGGATGCCAACGTCGTGGCGGCGGTGGTTTCCGACTGGACCGGTATCCCGCTGGGACGCATGGTAAAAAATGAGATTGACGCGGTGCTCAAGCTGGCCGATACCCTCAACCTGCGGGTGATAGGTCAGCACCACGGGCTGGAGCTTATCGCCCGCCGCGTGCGCACCTCACGCGCGCGTCTTGATGACCCGAACAAGCCGGTCGGCGTGTTTATGTTGTGCGGCCCGTCAGGGGTCGGTAAAACCGAGACTGCGCTGGCGCTGGCGGAGACGCTGTACGGCGGCGAGCAGAACATCATCACCATCAATATGAGCGAGTTCCAGGAAGCGCACACTGTCTCCACTCTTAAGGGCGCGCCTCCCGGCTATGTCGGCTACGGCGAAGGCGGCGTGCTGACCGAGGCGGTCCGCCGCCGTCCTTACAGCGTGGTGCTGCTCGACGAAATTGAAAAAGCGCACCCGGACGTGCACGAGATCTTCTTCCAAGTGTTTGAAAAAGGCTGGATGGAGGATGGTGAAGGGCGGCATATCGACTTCCGCAACACCATTATCATCCTAACGTCCAACGTCGGCACCCAGCTGATTGACGCAATGTGTGCCGACCCGGAGTTGATACCGGAGCCGGAAGTGCTGGCCGGGGCGCTGCGCCCAACGCTGCTGGAGGTGTTCCCGCCTGCGCTGCTCGGTCGCCTGCTGGTGGTGCCGTACTACCCGCTGAGTGATGCGATGCTGGCGCAGATTGTTCGCATGCAGCTGCAGCGCATTCAGCGCCGCCTGGAGGAGAACCACGGTATCGCCTCGGTGGTCGACGACAGCGTGATTTCGCAGATTGTGCAGCGATGCACCGAAGTGGAGTCCGGCGGCCGCATGGTCGACGCCATCCTCACCAATACCCTGTTGCCGCAAATGAGCCAGATGCTGCTGTCTGCCAGCTCGCGCGACGAACAGTATCGACGCCTGCACGTCTCAGTGCTTGAGGGTGAGTTCCACTGTCAATTTTCTTAAGCCATCAGAGAGTCTAAACATGATAACAAGCGCACGGAGCCGAACGCACTGCCGGTCGGCTACCGCTTCAATGAGTTTGAGATTGAGCAGGTGATGGGCGGCTGCCGCTTTGGCATTTTCTACCGCGCCCGCGACCATCAGCTGGAGCGCACCATCGTTATCAAAGAGTTTATGCCCGCTTCGCTGGCGGCGCGTAACAGCGACCTGACGCTGGTGCAGCGCATTGAGCACTTCAGTAAAACCTTCCACGCCGGGCTGAACAGCTTTATTCAGGAAGTACCACCCGAATCTGCTGCACGTGCTGCGCTTCTGGATGCAGAACGACACCGCCTATATGTGTACTGCCTTTTACAGTGGCACCACGCTGTCGTAGCTGCATCAGCTGCGCCCGCAGATCATCTACGAGGTCTGGATCCGCCGCCTGCTGCCGCTGTTTGGCGCGATTAACGCCATCCACCAGAAGGGCTACCTGCACAGTGATATCTCGCTGGATAACATCCAGACCCAGGATAACGGGGTGCAGGTGCTGCTGCTCGACTTTGGCTCGGCGCCTAAGGTGATCGGCAACCTGGCCGACGAAACCGAAACCATGCTCAAGCTGGTGGCCGCAGGGGTGCTTAAGGGGGCATCCGGCGGCGATGATGCCCCGGTGGGCGCGCAGTCGCCTGGCAACTACCAGTTTGAGGTCAGCAATCGCCGTGAAACCTGCAGTCAGAGCATTACTATTGAGCAGAAAGGTGCGTAGCTGCTGAACCCGCAGAACTGACGCTAACGCCTGCAGCGTGCGGGCACCACATTAAGGGAGCAAGATAATGTTTGATCGTATTACCGCCACTACCCCCGCCGGAGACGGCACCCTGCAGTTCTGGAAGCTGGAGGGGATGGAAGTGGTCTCGCGCAGCTTTGAGCTTACCGTGACGCTGCTCAGCACCGACGCGCGCCTTGACCGCCGGGCGATGCTCGGCCAGCCTATCACGCTGACCATTCCGACCAGCGCGCTGAACGCTGCGCCGCGCTACCTCAACGGCAAAATAACCTCGGTGAAGGTTCACAGCGCCGACCTTAACGGCACGCGCTACGCGGTGTACACCCTGGTGATGGAGTCCGACCTGTGGCCGCTGAAGCGCGACCGCAATCAGCGCATCTTCCAGAACCAGCGCCTGCCGGACATCATTAAAACCGTGCTCGGCGAGTACGGGGTCAACGTGGAGGACAGGCTGGCGGGCGACTACCGGACGTGGGAGTACTGCGTGCAGTACCAGGAGAGCAGCTACGACTTTATCTCGCGTCTGATGGAGCTGGAGGGGATCTACTTCTTCTTCCGCCACGACGCGGAGCAGCACACGCTGGTGATGTTCGACGCACCTCAGCAGCACAAGCCGTTCTCCGGCTATGAGACCATTCCTTATCACGCCACCGCCTCTGGCGGCTCGACGGATGAAGAAGGAATTGGTGCATGGTCGATAGCCGAGCAGGTCACGCCGGGCATCTACAGCCTGGACGATTACGACTTCCGCAAGCCGAACGCGTGGATGTTCCATGCGCGTCAGAACCCGTCGTCGCCGCAGCCGGGCAAGATTGACTACTACGAGTGGCCGGGACGCTTTGTCGAGCACAGCCACGGCGAGTTCTACGCGCGCATCCGCCAGGAGGAGTGGCAGGCAGAGCACCAGCGCATCGACGCTAAGGCGACCTCGACAGGCATCGTGCCGGGCTGCACCTTCACGCTGACCCAGCCGCCGTTCGCCAGCGACGCCGACGACTACCTGATCCTCAGCGCGCTGTACCACTTTGAAGAGAACACCTACGCGTCCGGCGGGGGCGAGAGCAACCACACGGTGTGGCTTACGGTGATCCCGTCGGCCACGCAGTTCCGCTCGGCGCAGCGAACCGCGTGGCCGCGCACCCATGGGCCGCAGACGGCGAAAGTGGTGGGACCGCAGGGCGAGTCAATCTGGACCGATAAATATGGTCGGGTGAAGGTGAAGTTTCACTGGGACCGTCACGCGAAGGGGGACGACACAAGCTCGTGCTGGGTGCGCGTGTCGAGCGCGTGGGCGGGTCAGGGGTTCGGCGGGGTGCAGATCCCGCGCGTCAATGACGAGGTGGTGATCGACTTTATCAACGGTGACCCGGACCGGCCGATGGTGACGGGCCGCGTCTATAATGAATCCAGCATGCCGCCGTGGGCGCTGCCGGCCGCCGCTACTCAGATGGGATTTATGACGCGCAGTAAAGACGGCACGAAAGACAATGCCAGCTATCTGTTTTTTGAGGATAAGCTGGGCAGTGAAAAGCTGGACATGCACGCCGAGAAAGACATGAAAATCTCGGTCGAGAATGATATGGTCGTGACGGTGCATGGCAACCGCATCACTGAAATCAAAAAAGAGCAGAAGGATGCTGTGACCGGAAACGCGACCTTTGATTACAAAGCCCAGCGCACCACCACCGTGGATAAACTGGAGACAAAGATCTTTAAGGAGGGTGAGAAAACCAGTATTACTAACGGTCGTGTGCTGGATATTACCAGCGGAGGGGATAAGATCACAGTCAAAGGCGATAAGACAACTATTGTTGATGGTAACGAAGAGCATCATGTCACCAGTAAGATAACTGAAAATTATGATGGTGGTCAGGATACGACAATTGCTTCAGGTGGCATGAAAGTAAATGTGAACGGCGGTAACTGGGAGCAGAATGTTAATGATGGTACTATTCACATATATAGTCCAAATGAAATAAAACTGACCAGTGGGACTTCAATAACAATGGAAGCTCCAGCTGCCCAGTTTAAGCCTAAACTTCATTCTCTGTCAGTGACAGCATTTAATGAGAGTGTGACGGGACATAATTTATCAGTAACAGGACTTAGTGAGACTGTGACGGTAAATAATGTATCATTTTCGGGAATTAGTTCAAGCCTAGGTATCATGTCTAACTCCGCAAATCTGGCCACATCTTCAATTAAGGTCAAAGACTGGTCAAAAACTCTATTCAAGGCGGAAATTAATAGCGTTAATGTGACCAGAGAGGGGATTAAGATATTCTATTCTGTCACAAATATTATCAATTCCGCATTGCATATAATTACGTAGGTTGATTATGGATATCAAGAAAGTGATCGCATCGATCTCAGGCATTGAATTATTTTTTATGATAGCCGGGATTATTGTTCCTATAATATTTATCGGTTACATTTTTTTCTTTAAGATCAAGTCTAAAGGAGTTGTTGATGATTGCCGATTGATTAAACATGATTCATGGGCAGGAGACCTTATCAGTACAAAAATGGAATCATGGCAAAAAACCAATTTGAGTCATGGGAATAACCTTTTTTTCGATGTATTCTTTTACACAGGTGACGGTTCGGAATTGAAATCAGCCAAGGCACTTGTTGCTCTGAGCGATATGCACCTACTTAAAAAGGGATTAGATATAATTGTGAAACAAGGTGAAAAGGGAAGGGTTGCAGTATTAAAAATAAATTTTTAATACTCAGAGGTTGAATGAAACACGCTAGGGGCGTTGCTTTTTTTTCGATGTTTTGATGGTCGCCCCTCCCTTAATCAATGTAATGTCACCCTAGTTAATAATATAATTTCATTCTTGTTGGATTGATTTGTTAATGGTTTTATTATGGTGATAATTGCCTACTTCATATGTTCAGCATTTTCCTTGACTTTTATTTATGTTTTGATTTCTCTGTATCGCAGAGATCTCAGAAACAAAAATCAAAAACGAAGTCTTGAGGGATGGGGTTGATACCACAGCGGTCATCATGCAGGTTGCCAGTTGCTCTGGCGGTAATTCAGGGTGTATCAATATCTCCATAGAGTTTCGTTATCAAAACTAACGTGGTGAAGAGCTGAACGGGCAGTAACTGGCGGAGATCGACGCCATGGACAGCGCGAAATATTAACTCGGGCAGCGCATCAACATTCGTTATACCCGCACCGATGCACGGAAAACGCTTGTTGATATTCCCAATACCCTAATGAAACGGAAAAACAGATCTTCCTAAGGACGTATTCCATGAAGATTATTAAACCGCTACGCCTCAGCGTGCTAAATCGCCCCTTTCGCCTGCAGGGAAAATACCATCTTGGTGTTACGGTGCTGGCGCTGGCGGATATGGGGACAAAACCCCAGCTGCGCCCGGAAGTTGAAATGTGGCAACTGGCGGCCAGCGAGTTGCAGACCAGCGGCGGAGTGCTGGATATGGCGATCCCCAAGGCCCGCGCCGAATTTCTGGCAACAGGCTTTGCTTATACCCACCATCAGCAGGATAAAACCCTGTGCGCTGCGCGCATAGATGTCGAGTCGCGCAGCAAAACGCTCGTAATCTCCGGCGACCGAATCTGGTCCGGTTCACACCCCACGCCGCCACGCCCGTTTGAGCAGATGCGCCTTGACTGGAGCCGCGCCTTTGGCGGCGAAGGCTATGCCGATAATCCGCACGGCATCGGCGCGCTGGAGGAAACTCAGGATGGCCTCAAGTATCGCCGCCTGCCGAATATTGAACCGCTGCACCAGCGCATTACCTCACCACTCCAGCAGCCGGAACCGGTCAGCTTTGGCCCGCTGGATATGCAGTGGCCGCGCCGCATGAAGCGTATGGGTAAGGCCTATGACGCAAGCTGGATGCAGAACGAGTTTCCCGGCTTCGCGCGCGATATCGACTGGCGGGTATTTAACGCCGCCAGCCCTGACCAGTGGTGGGACGATCGCGACAGCCTGCCCGATGAAGCGGAGTGGCGCATCTGGAATATGCACCCGGAGAAAGCCCTGCTGCATGGCAGGCTGCCGCCGTGGCAGGCGCGCTGCTTTATTAATCGCCAGCGCGGCGATGAGCTGCTGTTTGAAGAGATCCAGCTGCGCGCCACCACCGTCTGGTTCTTCCCGCATAAGGAGCAGATGGTGCTTATGTGGCAGGGCAACCGGCGCATCAACGAAGATGACGCCGCCGACGTGCAGCAGCTGATGCCCGCGCTGGAAACCACTGGTGCTACCCGCTCGCTGAATCACTATCGCAAAGTGCTGGCGCAGCGGCTGGATAAAGAGAAGGGCGCATTGTTTGCCTTCCGTGAAAAAGATCTTGTGCCGGAAAACGCCATCGGACCCTGGCTGGACAGCGAAGCGCAGGCCAGCGAGTGCCCGATGCAGAACAATATGGTAAATCGCGCCAGCCAGCTGTGCGAGCAGCACCGCGCAAGGCTGGAGGCGCAAGGGGGGGATATCAGCACCCTGCTTGCCGAGGTTGAAGAGCCGGAGATGCCAAAGCTGGACGAGCTGCCCGAGTTTATCGAGAAGATGGAGCGTAAAGCGGCAGAGATGCAGCAGCAGGCCGAAGCACGCAAGCGGGAGATGGAAGCAAAATATCCCGATGCAGCCAGCCGCGATAACCTGCCGCGTGGCCCGGAATCAATGCACCGAATGCAGGAGATGCAGCACCAGCATGGCGATAAAATGACGCAGAAGAAACTGCAGCAGAGCCGCGAGGCAATGCACCAGCTGTACCTGATGTCGGTGCAGAGTCAGCAGCCGGCGCTGCGCTTGACCGGCGATCTCGCGCTGATTATCCGCCAGCGCGCAGAACGCACCATGGCGCAGTGTGGCGACTTCAGCGGGCTGGATCTGACAGGGGCGGACTTATCCGGGATGGATCTGCGCGGCGCCAATTTTCATCAAACCCTGCTGGAGTGCGCCGACCTCAGCGGCTGCCAGCTGGACGGTGCCAGCTTCACTGAAGCGATGCTGGCACGTGCCAACCTGCACAATGCTTCGCTGCGCGGCTGCGACCTGAGCAGCGCCAGCCTGGCGCTGGCGCAGTGCCAGAACAGCTGTTTCAGCGGTGCGAAGCTGAAAGAGACGCAACTGGAGCATGCGCTGCTCGACGGCTGTGATTTCAGCCACGCCACGCTGGAGAACCTCCTGCTGCGCGAAAGCGGAATCAGCGGCTGCGGCTTCCAGCAGGCCAACCTTGAGGGCTGCATATTTATGGAGATGACGCTGGCGCAGCCAGACTTCAGTCAGGCAACGCTGCGCAAAACCACCTTTCTGAAATGTCAGCTGCAGGCAGCGCGATTCAGCGGTGCAGATCTTGAGAGCTGCTCCTGGGTGGAGAGCAACGCCGACGGGGCGCGCTTTGACCAAGCGACACTGACTACCTGCGCGCTGGCTGCGGAAAGCTCGCTGGCCGGGGCCGACTTCAACGGTGCAACGCTGAAGCAGAGCAATATGCGCCAGACCGTTCTAAACGGCGCACAGTTTACGCTGGCGAAGTTAGAGAACAGTGACCTCAGCGAAGCCAACTGCCAGGGTGCCAACTTTACGCGCGCCAACTTGGTCGGCAGTTTGTTTATGCGCACCGATTTCCGCCGCGCCGATTTTAGCGATGCCAATCTGATGGGCGCCCTGATGCAGAAAACGCAGCTGGGCGGCGCCCGCTTCCACGGTGCTAACCTGTTCCGCGCCGATCTGTCGCAGTCATTCACTGATGATACAACCTCGCTGACGGGGGCCTTTATCAGGCGGGTCAAAACCTTGCCAAAGCGTGACGGAGAAGTGATATGAATGCAGCCGAACTGCAGCAGAAGATCAAAAGCGGCGAACCGATCAGTGAGATCAATCTGGACGGCCTCGACCTTAGCGGTTGTGATCTCTCCGGCGGAATCTTACAGGAGGTCTCACTGCAGGGGGCTAACCTGCGTGGCGCTAACCTGCATGAAACTGTATTTACCGAGTGCCAACTGGAGGGCGCAGAACTGACGGGCGCTACCCTGCAACAGACTGTATTTAACCAGTGCGGGATGGCGCCGCTGCATAGCAGCGACAGCACGCTTAGCGAATGCGTGTTTAACCAGTGCGCGCTTAGCGGCAGTGATTTTGCGCGCAGCGTTCTGGATAAAACCCAGTTTATGCGCTGCGCGCTGGCGCACAGCCGCTTCAGCCAGGCACGGCTTGAGCGCAGTACCTTTTTCGAATCCCCACTGACAGAAGCGCATTTCAACGGCTGCCGCTCCCTGCTGACCACCTTTTTTGGCATTGACCTGCGCAGCACCGATCTCAGCAGCAGCCAGTTTGAACGCGTTGTGTTCTTTAACTGCGACCAGCGCGGAAAAAACTATGCGCAGCAGCAGTTTACCGGCTGCCAGTTTACCGACAATCAACTGGACGGCGCCAACTTCAACGGTGCCCAGCTGACGCAGTGCAACTTCAAAGGTGCCTCGCTGAAGCAGGCTCAGCTGCGCCAGGTGAATGCCAGTCAGGCGCTGTTTATGGCGGCGGACCTGAGCGGCGCGCAGTGCCAGCATAGCCTCTTTGACCAGGCGCTGTTTGTCGGGGCCACGCTAAGCGGGGCCGACTTCAGCCACAGCCGCCTGTTTCAAAGCATTCTGCAGCAGGTCATGGCATGCAAGACGTCGTTCGCCCTGTGCGACCTAACCTACAGCGATTTTTCCGCCGCCGATTTACGCCAGGCGGATTTTCGCAGCGCCACATTTTCCCGTACCCACATGCACCGTGCACGCCAGGATAATGCCCACTTTTCGGACCGTAAGGGCATTCTTGAATATGATGAAGAGTTACTGGCTGCCGAAGCCTGGAGTATTGAGCGGCAGAGCAGCAGTTGAGGAGAAATTATGAACAATATCAATCACAAACTGGCGCAGGCGGTAATGCTGCCGGTGCAGGCTTCCGGCAGCATTACCCACGTTTTTGCCGATGGAAGCCTGAACGTTGAGAGTGAAGGGCGCGGCTGGCACTGTCAGCGTGCGGTAAGCTGCGTGATTGCCCCACAGGTGGGCGATCGGGTGTTAATCAACCACGTCGATAACCAGATCTGGCTGCTGGCGGTGCTGGAGCGGGTCAATCCGCAGGCGGCGGAGCTAAGCGTGCCCGGCGACCTGCATATTCGCAGCAGCGGTGAGCTGAGCCTGAGCAGCGCTGCGCTGCGTGTTACGGCTGACGAGGGCGACTGCCATGTCAGCACGATGAACTACAGCGGTGACAAGCTCTCCGCGTGGGTCAGCCTGTCGCGCATCGTCGGCAAACGCGCCGAGTCCGTCTGGCAGACGGTAAGCCAGATCAGCCACAACCTGCTGCGCACTACGCGCAACACCGAGCAGGTGCGCGCCGGGCAGCTGGATATGAAGGCCGAGGACTATGCGCGCCTGCATGCGCACAACACTGTGATCACCTCGAAGGCGATCACTAAAGTCGATTCTGAACAGATCCATATGGGCTGAGGAGCTTCTATGTTTGCTAACTGCCAGCTGTCTGGCGTTGACCTAGCTTTTCCCGACGTCTGCCTGACGCCGATGCCGGTGCCGACGCCGGTTCCTTATCCGGATATCGCGCTGGGGCCGACGGCAATACCTAATGCGCTAAATATTCTGTTTATGGGAATGCCCGCGCACAACATGGCAACGGTGACGCCGCTGACGAATGGTGATAACCCCGGCGTGGCGACCGGCGTCGCTTCCGGCACGGTAATGGGGCCGTCGCGCCATCTGACCGGGGCCTTTAGCGTGCTGCTTAAGGGCACCCCGGCCACGCGGCTTACCAGCGTTACCCTGCAAAACTCCACCAATGCTATTGGCATGCGTATTGTGCCCAGCCAGTTCAAGGTGCTGATGCTTGCGCCTTAATTTGCTCCACATCTATTTAAACAACTGTTCGATTTTGCGTGACTAAGATGTGGAGTTAAATTAGGTTACGGCCATGATACGTGCGTTGAACAAAATGATGCTAATCGAGATGTCAGATAGTGTGCGAATTGTCTGAGAACTCAGTGATGCGAGGCGCTTTTTATCTAAATGTGCTAGGAATGACAGCACCGTAGAACCCGGTGTACTGATCTGAAATGAAGTTGTACCAGGTGATGCCACGTCCTTAGCCAAAATTTTTGTTCGGTCCGGCGTTGAGCCTTTCCACCGGCGTGACAAAGCGCATTCCATCAGCTGAAGCCACCTCACCACCGCCCCTGTGGCCGGCAAGCTTCAGTGTCGACGGAAAATCAACCAGCCGGGCATTGGAACTGAACCGCCCCGGGAATCCTGGAGACTAAACTCCTTGAGAGAGGTAAACAGGATGACTAAAAATACTCGCTTTTCCCCTGAGATTCGTCAGCGGGCCGTTCGTATGGTTATTGAAAGCCAGAATGACTATGACTCGCAGTGGGCGGCCATCAGTTCCATCGCCCCTAAAATCGGCTGTACGCCCGAGACCCTGCGTATCTGGCTGCGTCAGTATGAACGTGATGCCGGTGGCGGTGATGGTGGCCTCACCACCACTGAGCGTCAGCGTCTGAAAGAGCTGGAGCGGGAGAACCGCGAGCTACGGCGCAGCAATGATATCCTGCGACAGGCCTCAGCTTATTTTGCGAAGGCGGAGTTCGACCGCCTCTGGAAAAATAGCCCTCCTGGTGGATACCCTGAGCGATGAATACGGGGTCGGACCGGTATGCCATGAGCTGGATATCGCCCCGTCTTCATACTACCGCCACCGTGAATATCAGCTGCATCCTGACAGACGCAGCCATCGCGACCAGCGTGATGAACAACTGAAGCAGGAGATACAGCGCGTGTACGACGAAAACCACAGCGTCTATGGTGTTCGCAAGGTCTGGCGCCAGCTGCTGCGGGAGGGCTTCAGCGTGGCCCGATGCACCATCGCGCGACTGATGAAAAACATGGGGCTTGCCGGGGTGCGCCGGGGCAAAAAGGTCCGGACTACCGTCAGCCGGAAAGAAGCTGCGGCAGGCGACCGGGTCAACCGTCAGTTCGTGGCAGAGCGTCCCAATCAGCTTTGGGTAGCAGACTTCACATACGTGAGTACCTGGCAGGGCTTCGCGTATGTGGCGTTCATCATCGACGTGTTCGCCGGAGCCATCGTGGGCTGGCGGGTGTCGTCATCGATGGAAACCACGTTCGTGCTGGATGCGCTGGAGCAGGCGCTGTGGGCCCGCCGGCCATCAGGCACCATCCATCACAGCGACAAAGGTTCACAGTACGTGTCGCTGGCATAGACACAGCGGTTGCAGGAGGCGGAGCTTCTGGCTTCAACGGGAAGTACGGGTGACTCTTATGATAACGCGATGGCCGAAAGCATCAACGGCCTGTACAAAGCGGAGGTGATACACAGACAAAGCTGGAAAAGCCGTGCAGAGGTTGAGCTGGCGACGCTGGCGTGGGTGGACTGGTACAACAATCGCCGGTTGCTGGAAAGGCTGGGGCATATCCCACCGGCAGAAGCCGAACAGGCATATTATGCTTCCATCGGGAATAAGGATCTGGCAGCCTGAGTTCCCAACCAAAATACTCTCCCGGAAAACCGGGGCAGTTCACAGCGATGTTCGAACCGGGCCACCACAGCACCGTTGATTTCCAGCATCTGATGCCAGATGGTGGTCACCGAACCGGTCAGGGGATCTTCACTGTCCGTCTGCCACGATGAACTGAACAGCAGACCATCAGGATCTCTTCGCAGATGGAAGTTAACGAAGATACTGTTCCTGACGAGCAGGGAATAGTATCCTTCATAGCCCCACACCTGGTAGACAACACAGCCGTTGATTCTGACCGGCATCAGGCCGTCGCGGAGTGACGTCAGGTCCACCGTGATCCCCAGCTCTGCATGCCTGTCAATGTGGTGGGTCAGTTCACGCAGCTCGCTCCCCAGGCGGGTACCGAAGAAAATAAGCGTAAAGCCGTCCTTGTCGGCGGTCATCTCCCTGACATGCTGCAGCAGTTCGTCCACGTTGCGAACGTTTTCGGTCCGCTGCGGCGGCAGATGGCTCAGGATGCGGTAAACGTCATGAAGCATGATAATTTTTGACTTCCTGGAGCGCTTTCAACTCGCCGTATACATTGCTGTTAATGCCCCGGGCAATGATAATTTTTGGCATGGTTCCGCAAACTGACCTGGCCTCCCATGCTGTATCCCTGTTTTCAACGCTGCTGAAGGAAAAACGGGAAAGCAGGGCATCCTGAGCAAGCATGTCAGGCAGCCCGTGACTGAGAGTCAGATCGGTCTTTCTGAGGCGTTCTGTATCGACTTCAGCATGAATAAGTTCATCCCGCATACTCTGACTGAACGCCAGAATATAGGCATCAAGCGTTGTATTGAAAGCCGTTATCTTCGCCTTGAAATCTTTCTCTGGCATTAAATACCCGTCAGAGGGGGCATCTTCACGACGTTTCATTCCCTGTAGCCGACTGATAATTTGCTGCTTTGTATAATACGTGAAGATATTCTCATCCAGCGCATCCTGTACACGCCTGCTGACAGTAAGAGGCCCAGCGGAAAGATAAAAAACAATATCTGCGTAACTGCCGTAAATATTCCTGATATCTTCATAGGTGCCCATATAAATAACACCGGAAATGGTTTCGGTATCACTGAATGATGAAAATGTTCTTATGAGTCCGGTCAGCATTTCGTACCAGCCGTCTTCACTCCCGTTACTTCGGTGTTCCAGCCTGATGATGCTGTCAATAATATCAGTGACTGACTTGAACGAAAACGTCAGGCGACCGTGTGCGCCAGTGGGATAGACAAGGTCTGAATTCAGAAGTCGCCTGACAACCTCTTTCAGGGGCACATTCCTTTTCTGCATCTTTTCGGATCTGCATGGGAGAAAACCCGTAAAGTATATGATTATTTAACAAAACCAATAAAATCATATCTAATATGATAGTTATCATTAGCCATAAAATCATACCTGATATGATGTTTACTTAATTCGTTAAAAAACATTCTAAGTATCATTTTTACTTAACCTGACATTATCAGATGGTGCGTGCAGAATGGACGAAGAAATGATGTTTTCATTCAGCTATGAGCTGCTGACGCAGAAAGCAGAGGAAGAAATCAGGAAATGCGACCTTCGCCAGGATGGCCCCTACTACGTCCAGGAGCTGAACAGGGCGCCAGACTGAATCGCCACGGGTTTAACAGACACCTCAGAGTCATTTAAGATGGCTTAAAGAGAGGTGCCCATGAGCGGTAAGCGTTATCCCGAAGAGTTTAAAACTGAAGCAGTCAAACAGGTTGTTGATCGCGGTTATTCTGTTGCCAGCGTTGCAACACGTCTCGATATCACCACCCACAGCCTTTATGCCTGGATAAAGAAGTACGGTCCGGATTCTTCCACTAATAAAGAACAGTCAGATGCTCAGGCCGAGATCCGCCGTCTCCAGAAAGAGCTGAAACGGGTTACCGACGAACGGGACATATTAAAAAAAGCCGCGGCGTACTTCGCAAAGCTGTCCGACTGAGGTACGCCTTTATCCGTGACAACTCCTGTTGCTGGCCTGTTCGCCTGCTCTGTCGGGTGCTGGATGTTCATCCCAGTGGTTTTTACGCCTGGCTTCAGCAGCCGCATTCACAACGCCATCAGGCAGACCTGAGACTGACAGGACAGATTAAACAGTTCTGGCTGGAATCGGGATGCGTCTATGGTTATCGCAAAATCCATCTGGATCTGCGTGACAGCGGGCAACAGTGCGGAGTAAACAGAGTCTGGAGACTGATGAAACGTGTCGGAATAAAGGCTCAGGTCGGATACCGAAGCCCGCGGGCACGTAAAGGCGAGGCCAGTATCGTGTCACCCAACAGGCTCCAGCGACAGTTCAATCCGGATGCTCCTGATGAGCGTTGGGTAACGGACATAACCTACATCAGGACCCACGAAGGCTGGCTGTATCTTGCCGTTGTTGTTGATCTGTTCTCACGCAAAATTATCGGCTGGTCCATGCAATCCCGGATGACAAAGGACATTGTCCTGAACGCACTGCTGATGGCTGTATGGCGGCGTAATCCCG
The DNA here is from genome assembly GCF_036487345.1 of Enterobacter cloacae complex sp. CARB60. NCBI lineage: Bacteria > Pseudomonadati > Pseudomonadota > Gammaproteobacteria > Enterobacterales > Enterobacteriaceae > Enterobacter > Enterobacter cloacae complex sp. CARB60. Next base: position 151,236 of record NZ_JAZKLC010000001.1, on the reverse strand, counting down.
AAAAACAGGTGCTGGTTCATTCGGATCAGGGCAGTCAGTACACAAGCCATGAGTGGCAGTCGTTCCTGAAATCACACGGCCTGGAGGGTAGCATGAGCCGTCGCGGTAACTGCCATGATAATGCGGTTGCAGAAAGTTTTTCCAGTTGTTGAAACGTGAACGGATAAAGAAAAAGATCTACGGAACGCGGGAAGAAGCCCGCAGTGATATTTTTGATTACATCGAAATGTTTTATAACAGTAAGCGTCGGCATGGTTCTAGCGAACAGATGTCACCCACAGAATATGAAAACCAGTATTATCAACGGCTCGGAAGTGTCTAGATTATCCGTGGCGATTCACCCATGTTGCTCGTTTGCATGGCATTCAGCCCAGCCAGCTATTTAAGTGGAAAAACAGTATCTGGAAGGCAGCCTGACTGCCGTTGCTGCCGGAGAAGATGTCGTTCCGGCATCAGAGCTGTCCGCCGCAAACAAGCAGATCCGTGAGCTTCAGCGCCTTCTGGGTAAGAAGACGATGGAAGTAGAGATCCTGAAAGAAGCAGTGGAGTACGGACAGGCCCGAAAATGGATAGCGCATGCGCCCTTGTTGCCAAAGGACAAGGAATAGCCCAGGTAAGCAGCATCATGGGCGTGTCGCGTGCGCAATTATCACTGCGGGTTCACCGTTCTGCCGACTGGCAGGACGGGCGCACTCTCCGGCGAGACGAGGAAGCAGACGCAGAGGTCCTGTCGCGCATCCTCGGTATCATCAGCGATATGCCCAGCTATGGCTATCGCCGGGTGTGGGGAATAATGCGGAGACAGCTTCGCGATGAAGGTCTTCCCCCGGTGAATGCCAAACGGGTTTACCGTGTGATGAGCGAGCATAATCTGTTGCTGCTGCATGACAAACCACAACGGCCTCAGCGCGAGCATAACGGTAAAATCGCGGTAGCAGAGAGCAACCAGCGCTGGTGCTCAGACGGCTTCGAGTTCGGATGTGACGACGGCGGAAAACTGCGCGTGACGTTCGCGCTGGACTGCTGCGACAGAGAGACCATAGACTGGGCCGCGAGCACCGGCGGCTATGACAGCATAACAGTACAGGATGTGATGCTGGGAGCAGTGGAGAAGCGCTTCGGAGCGACGCTCCCGGACAAGCCGGTGCAGTGGCTGACAGACAACGGTTCGGCGTATACGGCGCATGACACGCGCAAGTTCGCCGCAGATCTGAATCTGGAAGCCTGCACAACGGCAGTGAGCAGTCCACAGAGTAACGGCATGGCCGAACGCAAAGAGCTGGTGCGTCTGCTGGGCAAGAAGACAATGGAAAACGAGCTGCTGAAAGGAGCCGTTGAATATGGCCAACAAAAAGTGGATAGCGCACAAGCCTTTGTTGCCAGAGGATGGCGAATAAGCCTTGTCGTAGCTCCCTCATGGTGTCACGTGCGTAACTGCATGCCATGGTCAGTCGGTCGAAGGACTGGCAGGATCGTCGAGGCATACCGTTATCGGCGATCTGCCAACGTATGGTTATCGTGGGATGTGGCACTGCTTCGCAGACAATCAGAAACTGACTACATGACCGTTATCAACGCCAAACGCGTATACCGCATCATGCGTCAGAATGCGCTGTTGCTTTATGCATTCTAACGAAGATGTGCTGGAAAAACGAGTAAAAGTCTAGTGACAATGTAAAGCATATAAGCATAAGAAAACCCGGGAAATTACAATTTAAAAAAATTTAATATAATTAATATTACAATTAGGAAAATGTCTTGTGGATGAGTTTAAAATCAATCAAACCAAGGGGGGGCTATTATGTACTCTAGCACTCATCAATAAATGAAGTTTAAAGGTTTTCCGTTTAAAAAGATGGATAATAAGGCCTTGAAATATAAAAATTAACAAATGAATATTCACAAGTGACTACCTTATAGTTTCTGGTCGTAGTAAAGTATTATACAAACCCTATTACTTATATGTAATCGATAGCAATTACTGAATCAGCATTAGCGTTTCCGGTCATAACAGGTATCACCAAAGCTTTATATTGCGCATTAAAATTTAAAATTACTTTAGCTCCAGTTATAGAATTTGATATATTATATGTTTTTGGGCGCCCAACAGGTAACCTCATGCCAGAAGAATCAGTTAATAAGATTCCGACTGAGGAGCCAAGCGTGGTGGATAATAACGTTGAATCAATGGCATTACTTTTACCTAACAAGGTTAACTTGATTTGGGAGATATTTTCACAATTTTCTAAGGTTATTGAAAATGGTATTTTCCTTGATTCCCTTCCGGCAAAGTAAAAATAAGATGAAGCCCAACTACCTAAATCAACAAATTGCTCATCACTACCCACAGATATATCACACCCCTTCTCAATCAAGTTTGCCCTTAAAATTACATTTACACTTCCCAAAGTCATAGGGTTCGCTATATAACTAAAAGTTATTGTTGAAGAAAATAAAATTTTTAAAAAAAACTTTTTCATACGATGTCCTATGCAAAATCAACGCGCAAATAACCTAAAGATGTAACTGGCCCAGAAGTCGGTTTATTACCGGTGATGCTTACAGGGTAAATTATAAGAGTTATAGTTGATTTACCCGTCATATCAAGAGTAAAAGGTATAAAGCGATTAATATCATTTGGTGTTAATGGCTTACCGGTCGAATCCTCAATATTGAATCCAACATCAGGATTGTCGGAAACCAATGAATTACCACTAACCTTTTCTGACTCTAATCTCAAAGTTAAATTAGCTTGTGCGGCAATGTTTGTGCATTGAATGTTTACATCTTTCTTAACTGGTAGAACATTTATAGCCTTGACACCAGCTGTTTGGAACGCACTAGTCGGTATGTTCCCAAAGTCGACTGACACTATTGAACCTGTATCAATAATACAGTTCTGTGGAACTATTATCATCCCGGTAATATAAACCGTAGAAACTGGGGGGCCACCAAAAGAACCTTTATTATTAGAACGATAGACATCAAATAATTTCACACTAAAATTGGACTCACCTACAAAGGGTTTAACTATATAAAGAGATATTTTCCCGCTAGCACCTGTATTTGCATACGCAGATACTTTACCATCACATTGAATATAGCTGTCTCCACTAGCCCCATTTGTGGCATTATCCCAAGGTACAGGGACGTAGCTATTCGTAAGGCCGCCTATATAAGCTTTTGCTGATGCCTGCAAATATTCATTTACTGTATACCATACTGTGCTACCATCCTGCCTAGCAATTGGCAACGACGTTTCGGTTTTAAAATATGTGGCACCATCCCCTTCGCCAGCTTTGCAATCACAAGTAACTGGCGAAGGCACTGTGCTTCCCCATGTGTAAATGTTATTAAATAAATAGCCTGTCTGGTTCTGATTTGGATCATTGATATTTTTCGTGAAATTAAAAATATAAGGAATTGTGCCATTTACAGGATGACACCATCCAGTCCCAGCATGTACGTTGGGAAAATGTAAAAATAACAATATCGACGCAAGGATGAAGTGCTTAGCAGCTCTTAGTATTAATTGCATACATTCACCTAAATGATTATTCGTGACAAACTAAAGTAAGTTGAGTTAATTTTTTATTGTCAATGCCAGATAAATTAAATTTTGAGGTGCAGTGCTGCTTTTCTAGCTCGCCCCATTTCACTCTTAAATTACCAGATTGAGTAAGCCCTGATAAAAACACTTTCCCATCTTGATCCACAATACCTGTTGTTTGAGTGTTGGTAACAACCATAGCTCCAAAAGGAATTATATTCCCATTTTTCCTTTTTAGCGTGAAGTATGCCTTTTTCCCGACCTTCGAATCGAAATCAGCACGTACTAATGCATTTTTTGTTGGAATAACATATTTAACTGCTTGATTAACATCAGTGTCATCGTTTAAGTCGGTTAAATCAAGAGCAACACGGTTTTTTCTGTAACTACTAGCATAGGGAACAATAGCATGACCATGAGAATCAGTTCTAACACCAGTGATATTTTCAACAGAAATTCCATCAACTCCTGGAGCAGAAACTATAATAGCTGATCCATAAATTGGTTGCCCAAAAACAATTCCATCATTGAATGCAACAATACTGCCATTTAACATATAGTGTAACTGTCTGTATTTATTGCTATGATTATATCCTAATGATGCTTCTGCTTTAGAACCACGAAAAGTTGAACTTAAAGACATTGAATCTTTTTCACTTTCTGCAGCAGCTTGTTGGAAGCTGTATAAAAGATTATTCTCGGCTAACAAAGTACCACTAACGCCTGTTTGTTGCGAAGCTTTACCATTTCCATCAAGTGTCGTAGTGGAAGTAGCATATAAAGAATTATATTTACCTGCGTAATCATTACCCGATTGCCTGCTGTACATCAATCCCAGGGGGAAAGAAAGATTTAGTGAAAGTAATTTATTAGCTTTATCAAAGTAACTGTTTCTGCTATAAGATATTCCTAGATTATAATTCAAATATTCCCAAAAACCATTAACCCCGATCTGCAAATTCCTATCATATGCAGATTGGCTCCAGTAATTTTCATTTTGGCCTGAGATATATAAATTACCAAGACCACCAACCCTTTGGTTAATGCTTATTTGCGCCTTGCCTTTTTTCCTTTTCCTTAAATCATTAAAGCTGTAATAACTATCATTCATGGAATCACCACTTAGATGGTTATATGAGGCTTCATTAAGAGTATAAAACCCTTCTGTCGAATATCTATAGCCAACAATTTGAATGTTTGTACCATACTTGTTAAGTGATTTAGCATATACAATTTTATAAGATTGACCATTATGTACAGAATCGTCATTTAATACTGCATGAGAAAAAAGTACATCAGAGGAAATAGCTCCGAAATCACCTAAATCATGCGCAAGACCAAAAGCATAACTCTGATATTTTTCAGCTAGCTGGATACCCGTATTCATAGTTATATTATGTGATAAACCCAAACCGTAGGAAGCTTGTAGAATACTTTTCTCAATAGAGCTTTTTGCATCGCTTTTTCCAATTGAAAGTGAATGAACGCTTTTCCCTTCACGTTGTAGATTTGGAACCGTAGAATAAGGAACTGTATAAGAAAAAACTTTCCCGTTTTGCTCAGTAATTTTAACAAACAAATTTCCGCTGCTTGTCGTTGGATAAAGATCATTTATTTCGAAGGGCCCCGCACTAACAGTTGTTGAATATATTAAATTATTATTCTGTGTTACTTCAACCTGAGCAGTAGTGCTGGCTACACCTCTAATTGTCGGTGCAAAACCTCGCAGACTATCAGGATACATTTCCTCGTCCGAAGCAAGTTGAAAACCTTTAATTAAGACGTTTTCAAAAATATGTGACTGAGTATATAATTGGCCTATAGTTAAATGGCTTTTTAGTGAAGGCAAAGGTTTTTCCGCGTATGTGGCAATGTTCTTCCATTTATTGTTCTTCCCATCGTTATAGTTCCAAGTAGAATTATCCCTCAGGCGCCAATCTTGTATGTTTAGACCTGAAGTAAGGTTTAAAAAATAATCATTCGTTTTTTTTGTATTGTTACCGCTAAAGCGATAATTCATCAGAAATGCATTAATACCATTATCCCATTCAGTTGGCGATACGGTACCACGAGCATTGCTTTTTAATAGAAGTGATGGAATTCGAATATTTAAGCTCTGCCTTTCACTATCGTAATCAGCTTTCGCATAAGAATTTATGTCGTTTAAAAAAACGCATTCCTTGTCAATTTTTAAATTGATAAACTCATTTTCTTTTATTAATTTACCTAAGAGAGATTTATTAATGCAAGGATAAACATTTCTTTCATGCGCTTCTTCCTTTATCGAAAAATACACATCATCTTCTATTAGATACTCGTCGTTGACATAGATATCTAGCCGATACACGCCCGGAGCCAAACCATCATGGTCATAGATGGCCAAATCCGCGACCTTTCCTGCCTTAGCATCCAGAAAATTAGGATTAAAAAACTCCTCAGCATATGACAAGTGAGAAATAATTACGGAGATCAGTAATAATCTGGTTTTCATATATTGAGGCTCACAGCTTAACTGATGTAACTGGAGAGTTCCCACCGAAATCATTCACACTTTGAAATGATAAGTTGATTATTTTATCATGTTTTACAAATGGTACCAAGGTTGTACTGTACGGAGAAAACATATGAGTTGAAACTTTTTCATTATTTATTTTGAAGTTAATTAATGTTATGAAATATGGAGTTGGGTTTTTAACTTGCATACCACCTAAAACTGGTAAAAACTGGAGTTTCTTATATGCATCAAGTGAAGAGCCATAAATTCCATTTGGTCTATAAATGAGTTTTATGCGCGACAGCACAGCAATTTGCAATACATTTTTACCATCCATGTCTTTTTTTTCCAATGATGGGATGGCTTTGCTATTCAAATAAAATATTGTTTCTTTACCTGCCGCTTCTCCATCACCGATGTAAGATATTCTAATGGTATTTTCAGATGATGGCTTACTTACAAATAAAGGCGGAGTAAGAATAAAATTATCACTTTTTTTCCCATCTTCAGTTTCTATCCAAGATTGAATCAAAAATCTTTTTTTTTCATCACTATTTGTAATATTCAGTACTGTGCTTTTTTTATCTGCGTTATAAATAATGCGTGTCGAGCCTAATGCGATCCCCCCACACACACCTACTTTAGTAAATGAAAGCAATGCAAAAATAAAAATAAACTTGGCAATATTATTTAGATTCATTATTTATCCTCTAATCCTTAACCCTTCATCCTTCCCTGGACGATAGCATTAATTATAAGGTACTACTGATATTGCATTACAAATGTTGCATCTGCATCAGCTTCACCTGGTGTAACAATTGCAGCTGTTGATTTGTAACGAGCATTAAATATCAAAGTATTTGTACCTGTAATCAAAGTATTTGGAGCAGAAAAAGTTGAACCATCTGGAGTCAAAACGGTTCCTTGTTTATCAGAAATTTCAATTCCTACACCAGCTGCAGCTCCGCCTGCACCACCGCCAAGATTGCTTGTAGAAAGAACAGTTGGATCGTTAGCATCAACTGCACCGCTGAATGCAACTGATGCGCTTTGTGCCACTAAAGTATCACAATCATTCAGAACAATATTGAATGGAATTGCACCAGAACGCACTCCTACTGAGGTAAAGAGAGAGCTTTTGTACTGTCCGAGATTAACCGTCTGGTCTGAGCTTTCAGCACTTACTGAACATGCAGCATTAACGATCTGCCCTTTAAAATGAACAGTACCACCTTGAACAGTTGTGCTTGCTGCACTTGCTACTGCCGAAAATAACATCATACCTAATGAAATCGAAAATAATTTTACCATCTTCTCACCTTTTATTTTGGAAATTTAACCGCATACAGGGAAAATTATTTACCCGATGTTATTTTATTTATTTAAAAAAATTTTGCATCTGAAATAATGGCATGAAAAGGTTTTTTTATGCACCTTTGGATGTCCTATAAAAAACATTGAAAACCATCCGCACAGCGCGCTGGGATATCACTCCCCCGACGGAATACCGGCGGCAGCGGGCATCGCTAACTTAAGATACAAAAGCTGTCCGGAGATGGCGGGTCAAGATCACGACCTATATTTCGACGGCTCTGGCGAAGAATCACTTAGGAGTTAAGAACAAAATTCGGTAATGCCTCTAATTGGTTGAATTCGATGTATAATGCTCGCTTTTGAGGTTTACTCATGGCCAGCGTTACCGTTAATTGCCCCCGTTGTCAGTTTGCTCAGGTTTATCGTCACGTGCAGAACCCGAACGGACACGACCGGTTCCGCTGCCAGGACTGCCACCGCGTGTTTCAGCTCACTTACTCATACGAGGCCCGTAAGCCGGGGGTTAAAGAGCAGATCACCGAAATGGCCTTCAACGGTGCCGGAGTTCGCGATACCGCCCGGACGCTGAAAGTGGATATCAATACCGTCATCCGGACTTTAAAAAACTCTCGCCACGACGAATAACGTCATCGCCAGTGGCCCATGCTGATGTGGCGCTTATCTGTGAACTCGACGAGCAATGGAGTTTTGTTGGCAGTAAGGCCGGGCAACACTGGCTCTGGTATGCGTATAACCCCAAAACAGGCAGTGTACTGGCATACACGTTTGGTCCACGAACCGATGCAACCTGCCGCGAATTACTGGCACTGCTCACCCCCTTTAACATCGGTATGCTGACCACAGATGAATGGGGCAGCTATGTCAGAGAGCTCACGAAAGCGAAGCACCTGACCGGCAAAATCTTTACTCAGCGTATTGAGTGCAACAACCTGACACTGAGAACCCGAATCAAGTGTCTGGCTCGCAGAACCATCTGCTTCTCCCGCTCTGTTGAGCTACATGAAAAAGTCATCGGTGCTTTTATCGGAAAATACATGATCTACTAATTGGAGGCATCACCCCCCCCATCCATATACTGGCATATGTCTCAGCTTTGAAATATAATTAGTGCTGTCTATCTTGATTATTTCCTTTTTATGTGAATATGCAAGCACTGAGACTCTGATAGTCATATGTAATGAAAAGAAAATCACTATACATATCATAAATAAATTATTAATCAGGGTGGGGTGCCTGGTTGAGGATGCAACATATGCAATAACATTTTAGTTTAACCCCGCCGGGCCCACTTCCTCCGTCAACTTTCTTATTTTTGATGGAAATGGGCCGCTATATATTTATGCGTACTCCTATTGCCTGTTATTTAATTTCCATTATATCGTCTGTCCATAGCTTTTCAAAACGTTTAAAGTTGCTCTGGGTATATAAAACAGTGTGCCTAATATTTCGATGCCCAAGGTAATCCTGAATGAGACGCGTGTCTGTTCCTCTGCCAGCAAGATAGTATCCGCATGAATGCCTGAGCATATGAGGGTGAACGTGTAATGAGAGACCACCAATTTCACCGCATTTTTTTATGATTTTCCACGCCTGGGTTCTGGAAATTTTTCGCCCTGACGATGATATGAAAACATTGTTTGTGAAGGCACTTTCTGGTATGAGCCTTCGGATATTAAGCCATTTTTGAAGCATATCATACTCATCTTCAGAACAGGGGTGTGCAACAGAAAAACCATTTTTAAGCCTGTTGATAAAAATTACTCTGGCATTCATATCAATATCAGAAAGTTTAATAGAGAGAAGTTCACTAATACGAAATCCATGGCGGTAAGCCATTAATATCATACAGTAATTTCTTTCTGGGTTGCGGCTTTTATCTGCACCGCACAACAACTTGCTAACTTCATATGGCGTCAAGTATTTTCTCTTATCCATGATGTTACTCCATTAATAAAAAACCGATCAAATGTTAAATGTGCTGTGTTTCGTGGCGAATATTTTCAGTCAAATTTTCCGAGGCTTTAAAATTATCTGAAGAAGATAAATCTTGCGAATTTTACGCCTGCTAACCTCAACTCATACAGTTGTGGAAATAACTGTACGATGGAGATCGTCTTAATTCTAAAGAGACCTGTAGTAACATGAACTTTGATAGCGCAAAACACCTTATAAATATAACAGGTTAATGCTATTTCACAATCTCCGACAAAAATATATTCATATTCTGTGATATACCAGTCATTAATAGCTTATGATAACATACCTTATCACTTTTATGCTTACCATTTAGACTTCTCGGTTTTTAATGTAAAGCGAATTTGTTGATTTAAACACTTGTCGGAGTGAGATGTCCAATTTTACAAGCTATTAGCACTGCACTTCATGTGCGTGGGGGGGGGTGTTAAAGATTTAAGAGAGGTTTTAATAAAAGCAAAATTCCTGATTGCCTACCAAATTAAAACATTCACTTAACAGCTTTTTCACCTCTTAACTTACATTCCACATCCTGGCGACAATTTTATACGAAATTCATTATTGTCAGCCCGGCCTCAATATATTATACTTTAGTGCAAATCATTAATTATTATTTTTAGGTGGGTGCTATATGAGTATCCGGCGTTTAACCATACTCATAAAGTAACTCCTGCTTCCTGTAACCCTAAAGTCATCGCATGTAGATATTTAAAGGCTGGTCTCCTGACAAAATATAATCATCCTGATTCAATAATACAGTGGCTTTGTTGAATAAATCGAACTTTCAGGAGATTGGCCGATCTGAACGCTACAGTCGTTTCAGAATCGGATCTTCATGGCAAAGCAAAAGTTTAAAATCACCAACTGGTCAGCCTACAACAAAGCGCTCAGACAGCGCGGTTCTCTGACGGTCTGGCTTGATGAGTCCGCCATTGCCGCATGGACAGAGAAGGCTCAGCCTGAAGGTCGCGGACGACCGCTTCACTACACCGATATGGCTATCACTACAGTTCTGATGATGAAGCGCGTGTTAAACCTGCCGCTCCGCGCTTTACAGGGCTTCGTTGACTCAATTTTTAAACTCATGGAGCTGCCTGTGCTTCCCGGACTACTCTCTGGTCAGCAGACGGGCAAAGAGCGTAAGTATCAGCATTAAGACGCCAACCCGGGGTGAAATCTCGCATCTGGTCATTGATGCTACCGGTCTGAAGGTCTTTGGTGAAGCCGAGTGGAAAGTCAGGCAGCATGGGGCTGACACACGCAGGGTATGGCGCAAGCTTCATCTGGCCGCAGACAGTGTGACGCACGAGATTATCTGTGCCGATTTATCGCTCAGCGCTACGACAGATGCGCAGGCACTGCCGGGGCTGATTAACCAGACTCACCGGAAAATCAGGGAAGCCTCAGCAGACGGTGCTTATGACACGCGCTATTGCCATGATGCGTTGCTGAGGAAAAAATCAGGCCACTGATACCAACACGAAGCGGTGCGCAATACTGGCCGGACAAGTACCGCGAGCGCAACCACGCGGTTGCGAATAAGCATCTGAGCGGCAGCAATGATTCCTGGAAAAAGAAAGTGGGCTATCACCGTCGTTCAGTAGCAGAAACAGCGATGTCTGCATCAAAACCTTGCTGGGTGGCCATTTGAGCCTGCGGAACTATGGCGCTCAGGTAAGTGAAGCGATGGCGATGGTCAAAGCGCTAAACCGGATGACGTTGTTGGGTATGCCGCACAGTGTCAGGATCGCATAACGAGTGTATAGGTGGGAGTCCTGCATCTTACCGTTGGCTGGTTCTGAATTATTCAACAAAGCCCAATACAGTAAATTTTTATTAATGACTGGCTTTGATGCTGAAAATAAAATGGATGCCATGATTTATTTTTGAATTAAGCGTGAGAGAGATACTTATAATAATTTGTTTCTTAGTGTGCGGTTTTTATTTTTAAAAGGCGGTGTATTGTTATTTCATTATATAATCACCATGCTTTGGAGGGTTTTATTCTGATTTTCATATTGATGTCGACTTTCTTATTTGTGTAAAGGTGGCTATCTTATTTGAGTAATAAAATTTATGCTATGATATAACATTTTTTATATGGAAAAATCCTAAAATCACCTTCACAGTTGATTTCGCATTTATTGTTTAATGTTAATTCTGCCTTCCTGATTTAGTATCTGATTGCATTTGGTTATAAGTAATTTTTGGACGGGTAATGTGAGCCCGTAATTCATATAAGAGGTATATATGACAGAGCGTAATTTTTTGACTATGCGTGAAGTACAAGAGCTCATTAGCGCCGCTCAATATGGGCGGACAGGCGCACGTGATTGCTGTCTCATTCTGCTTGCCTTTCGTCATGGTTTCAGGATCAGTGAACTGTTAAACCTGAGCTTTAAAGATCTGGATATGGATGAAGGTCGTATACTAATTCGCCGTCTTAAAAACGGTCTGTCGACAGTTCATCCTCTATTAAAAGACGAGCTAGACGCTATAAAAAAATGGAAGGAGCAACGAACCATGTGGTCAATGGACGTTGAACCTGAGAGAGTATTTATATCGTGCAGAGGTTCCAGGCTTTCCCGACAGCAGGCCTGGCGTATTATCAGCAATGCTGGAATGAAAGCAGGCACTGTAGTTGGGACATATCCACATATGCTGAGGCATGCGTGTGGTTATGAGCTGGCTGAGCGCGGTACTGACACGCGTCTCATTCAGGACTATCTTGGCCATCGTAATATAAGACATACTGTACGATATACCGCCAGTAACGCCGCCAGGTTCGTAGGCATCTGGGATAAAAAAAATATTCTTTACAGGAATAAATAATTCAAATTTTGAGTCTATTTAGTTGATTTCTGCTCGTTTTTGGAGCGCAGTGGGAACATTTGGGGCCAAATTGTTTCATTATATTCCTGGGCATTTAGAGGCTGCCTGGCAGAGTTAAATTCTGTATGTGGAGCTAGACTATCCAATAGGTAGTATAATATTCTACTGTATGACGTACATAGACATGCTCAATCTGTGCCGGAGAGTACATGGTGTGTGTGGGGGGGGTGGGGGGGGCTGATTGGAGGTGTCAATCAATGTAAACTTTTTAAAATTAAAAGGTAAAAAAAACAATAAGTTAAAAAAAAACAAACAGGAGTTTTGATTAATTGTTGCAAAAATTTAAGCCTTAAACCAAAATCTTAACAGTTTGGCCCCAAATGTCTCATCATGAAGTGTCCCATCATGAAGACAAAAGCCAACTGAAACGCATAAAAGTAGCCGTGTCATTTACTTTGTGCTTTATACGACGCCTGTCCTAAATCAATACTGAATGTATGAAATTTATACGAGGAAATATATGAAAAAATTACTAATTACGTCAGCGGTGGTGACAGCTCTGACTTCTTATGGGGCGATGGCTATTGACGCTAACATCAACTTCAAGGGTGCTGTAAGTTCCACTACCTGCACGCTGAATGCTGCCGATGCCGCCAAGACGCTGACCATTCCGAACGTGACAGCGAAAAACCTGATGGATTCGGGTAATAGTGCTCAGTACTCCGCAAGTGGCAGTTTTAACTTTACGGACTGCCCGGCGGGCCTGACCAAGGTGACCAGCGCCTACACCTATCAGGGGATAACCCATTCCCTTAACAATGACTGGGGGCTGGCAAATGGTGTAGATAATGTATCTTTCCAGGTTATGCAGAGCCCTAAGACTGATCTCTCAAAAAGACTGCATCTTGACGGAAGATCAAACAATCTTAATGAGGCCACCATTACCAACGGTGTTGCCACCGTACCGGTGACGGTCGGGATTTCGGCTTATAACAAAAACACCCAGTTTGTGACGCCATCAGCGGGCACCTATAGCGGGACCTTTCTCGTGGCCTTCACCTACTCCTGATGATGCCGCGCCTTCCGTTAAACACAGAACCTCCGTTTCTGAACACAAAACCTTTTTCGTTTAAGGACTTATTAATGAATAAATTCAACGCAGCCAAACTGGCACTCGCCGCCGCAGTGCTCTCCGCCACGTACGGTGCCTCCGCTGCCGTACTGACCGTCAACGGCAACATAACCCCGCAGACCTGCACCGTCGGCGTGGACAGCATTAACCAGATCGTCACCCTTCCGACCGTCGGTCCGTCTGACCTGCTTAACGCCAACAACCTGTCACCCGTGACCTTCAAGTTAGACCTCCAGAGCTGCGATGCGGCCTACGACACAGCCGCCGTGACAATCGGGGGTACCTCCATAACTTCTGACGTAGCCGGCTTCTCCTCCGTCATCGCCAGCACCGGCGACGCGACCAACGTCGGTATCGGCATCATCGGCGGCACCAGCGTCGGTACCTTCCCGGCCGGCCCCCTGCCGGTGGGCACCCCGAGTGCCACCGCTACGCTTAAAGAAACCAACGGCTTGAAGGACGGTACCCTGTACCTGCGCGCGCAGATTGTGCCGCTGAAGCAGGGAGAAGCGGTTGGTGCCGGTACGGTGGTCGGTGCCGCCACGGCAACCTTTACCTACGTTTAATGCGTGAGTTCCCCCCCTGCCTGATGCAGGGGGGCTTAAAAACTGGGCACGTCCGGCTGTATACCGCCCGATATTTAGTGCCGTTTGTTTACAGCGCTTTTTCTTATTGTCTAAAATCATGTTGGGGTCGATATGTTTTTACGCTGGAATCTTCCTGTTCACCGGGGTCGTACCCTGTTTTCGTCCCGCGCCGGGACAACCCTGCCGGCCTGTCTGGTGGCCCTATTTTCCGCGCTGTTGACACTGGCGGCCCCAGCAGGAGCCGCGGAGCCCGCTTCCCGGGCTGGTAAAGTGACCGGCGGAATCGCCGTCGGCGCCACGCGTGTCATTTACAATGAAGCCGATAACGGAGCAACTGTACGCGTTATCAACACCTCATCCATTCCCTTCCTTATCCAGACCTGGGTGGAGAGCTATAAAGGCTATGGCGCCGAAAAAACCGCAGAACTGCCGAAAGGCACCTTTATCACCACACCGCCGCTTTACCGCCAGGACACAGGGGAGAACAGCGTGCGGATCGTCAGGGCAAGCGGTGATTTTCCCCGCGACCGGGAATCCGTGTTCTGGCTGAACATCAAATCCATTGCCGCCAGTGAAAAACCGTCCCCGGACACGAACTACGTGCAGTTTGCGTTCAACACCCGGATCAAGCTTTTTTACCGTCCTGCAGGGCTGGCAGGAAAACCGTCTGAGGCGTACAGCGCCCTGACCTTCTCCCGCGCTGGCAACACCCTCACTGCTACCAACCCCACGGCCTATAACGTGACCGTTAACAGTCTGAAAGTGGGTGGCGTTACGGTTGAGGATGCGGATAAGCGCATGGTGCCGCCGAAGGGAACGCAGTCCTGGACGCTGCCGGAAAAGGCGCACGGAAACAGCGTCACGTATGTGTCGCTTAACGACTTTGGCGGGCTGACTCCGCCGCTTACGGTAACAGCACGGTGATGCGGTCTGCGGGGGAGGGGGCTGCGGGAATACCACTTTTATGCTGAATAGGATCCAGACTATGCATGATCTCTTTTTCCCGGGTGCGATGGCCCGGAATTATCCCGCAGGCCGTCTGCACCGGCTTGCTGTTCTGATAATGCTGCTCTGCGGGACCGCTGCCCGGCCGGTTCAGGCGGAAGACTATTTTAACCCGGCCCTGCTGGGGCTCGGGTCGTCCGGATCGGGAACCGGAGCTGCCGCACGCGCAGTTTACTCGGCGGCTCCGGAGGAGGTTGACGAGGCGGCGCTGGCACGTCTCGCCCGCGGCGAACAGCTGCCGGGTATCTACCCGGTTGAGCTGTGGCTTAACGGTACCTATGTTGAGTCGCGCGATGTGGCCTTTAGCCAGGTGCCGGGAACGGGGCGTCTCGCTGCCTCGTTGTCGGTGAACGATGCCCTCTTTCTGGGGATCCGCGCGTCAGCTTTTGACGGCAGCGGGATTCAGACCGATCCGGAACATGCAGCCATACCGGTCGCCGGTCTGCTGGATGCAGTTCCGGGCGCACGGGCCCGTTTTGACTTCTCCCGTAGCCGACTTGACCTGACCGTCCCGGAAATCTATCTGGCCCGTGAGGAGAGCGGTGCGGTGGATGCACGCTTCTGGGACGAGGGGCTGACTGCGGCCATGACCGACTACAACTTCAGCGCCAGCCATACCCGCGCGCGGGGAGCGGGCAGTGCAGATAGCGACGGGGGCGGCAGCTACTTTCTGTCGCTGAACAACGGCATCAACCTTGGGAGCTGGCAGCTGCGTAATTTCTCCACCATGACCATCAAGACGCTGACGCGGAGTACCGACAGGAGTGAAAGTACCGTAAGCCGGACCTCCCGTAACTGGACTGCGATCAACACCTGGGCCCAGCGCCCGGTCGCGCCGCTGAAAGGGCTGTTGACCGTGGGGGACGGTTATACCCCGTCCGAGGTGTTTGACAGCGTGCAGTTCCGCGGTGTGCAGCTGGCATCCGATGAAGAGATGTATACCGATTTGCAGCGTAACTTTGCCCCGATCGTACGCGGAACGGCGAGGAGTAACGCCCGGGTGACAGTGAGACAGAACGGCAACGTGATTTATGAGACAACGGTGGCACCGGGGCCGTTCGAAATCCGTGACCTGAACTCCTCCTCACTCAGCGGAGACCTGTATGTCACTGTGCGCGAGGCAGATGGGGCCTCTACCAGTTTTGTACAGGGATTTTCTTCAGTGGCGGTGATGCAGCGTGAAGGGCAGTTACGTTATGGCCTGACTGCCGGCCGCTACCGCAACAGCGGCCAGGAAAGCAGGACACCGCAGTTTGCTCAGGGTTCCCTCATCTACGGTCTGCCCTACGATCTCACCCTTTATGGCGGGGGACTTCTCAGCAGCGACTATCAGGCGTGGAGTCTGGGAAGCGGTGCGGGACTGGGGGTGCTGGGTGCCCTGTCCGCCGACGTGACGCAGTCGCATACCGTCCTGCCGGGGACTGAGGCGCGTGACGGCCAGTCCTGGCGGCTGCGTTATTCAAAGGGGGTACCGGAAACCGGTACCACGGTCACTCTGGCCGCCTACCGGTATTCCACGCAGGGGTACTATAGCTTCCGGGATGCCAGCGTGCTGGTCGGGAAAAACAGCACGGTCACCTCCTGGACACCTGATGGCGTGTGGAGCACACCTGTCATCAACGGCCGTTCCCGTCAGGCGCTGGAGCTTAATCTGACCCAGCGCCTCGGAGATATCGGGTCCCTGTCGCTGAGCGGCAGCCGTAAAACCTACTGGGATCTTGCCGACGACCAGCGGTCCGTCTCCCTGAACTACAGCGTGACCGCCCAGCGGGTGAGTTACAGCCTCGGGTACATGCTGAGCGCCTGGCCCGGAACGGACCGTAAAAACGACCGCCAGTTTAGCCTGAACGTCCAGCTTCCCCTGCAGGACTGGCTTATGGGGAGCGAGTGGCGGCACAGCCTGTGGGCCAACTACGGCATGACGCATGACGACACTGGCCGTACGGCACACAGTGCCGGTATAGGGGGAACCGCGCTGGAGGATAACCGCCTGTCCTGGGGGGCAACGCAGTCTCTGGTCTCGGGGGGGGGGGACGGCGTGAAGGACACGAAAAGCGGTTCTCTAAACGGGAATTACAGCGGCGGACGGGGGAAGGTATCGGCAGGTTACAGCTACGGGCGTGACCAGCAGCAGCTCAGCTATGGCGTGCAGGGCGGTGTAGTTGCCACCCGCTATGGCGTGACACTATCCCAGTCGCTGGGGGACACCATGGCGCTGGTGCGGGCGCCGGGTGCGGACGGGGTACGGGTGGAGAACACCACCGGAGCCCGCACAGACTGGCGTGGTTATACGGTCATGACCAGCCTTCAGCCCTACCGACGTAACCGGATCAACCTTGATCCACTGTCTGCCGGTCCGGATGTTACGCTGGGGCTTAACAGTCAGACTGTGACGCCTCTGCGTGGTGCCGTCGTGCTGGCAAACTTTACCACGTCTGTAGGCCGCCAGGTGCTGTTCACCCTCACCCGGCAGGGTAGACCGTTACCGTTCGGCACGACGGTAACGCTGGTACAGAATAAAACCGAAGGCCATGCACAAGGACAGCGTATGGGGATCGCTTCTGATTTCGGCCAGGTGTACATGAGCGGCATGCCGGATGAGGGCCTTCTCGACGTCACGTGGGGCGACGGGCATGATGCCCGGTGCCGTATCCCTTACCGGCTTAGTACCGCTGACATCGCTGCAGCTGGTGCTGAGCGCTTACCTGTAATTCATCAGGGAGAATGCACGTGAAACTTTATCAACTGATATCCCTCCCCGGTGCCTGTCTGCCCGCTGCGAGTACCGTACTGCTCCTGACCGCACTGTTCCCGGGTAGCGCCGCGCAGGCGGCTGGCTGTACCGGGTGGGGCACGGATACTGAGCGTTACCTGGACATTAGTATCGGTGATCTGAGTATTCCGGCGGGCTCATCTAAGGCCTCAGCCTCCTGGTCGGAAGCGATGAGCGGCTCTTCTGCTGCTGCTGCGCTTTCCTGTACCGATGATAGCGGTAAGGCGATTACGAACACCACCTGGAATTGGCTTGCAGGTGGAAGCACCGGAGATCTGTGGACGCGTGCGGGTGAGACTGCGGGGATTGGTCTGCGCCTTACTGCAACCCAGACTGA
The DNA here is from genome assembly GCF_036487345.1 of Enterobacter cloacae complex sp. CARB60. NCBI lineage: Bacteria > Pseudomonadati > Pseudomonadota > Gammaproteobacteria > Enterobacterales > Enterobacteriaceae > Enterobacter > Enterobacter cloacae complex sp. CARB60. The sequence goes on along the minus strand of NZ_JAZKLC010000001.1, from coordinate 133,217 downwards.
CGGGGCTCAGGTCGACATCAATGCAGCGGACGGGGTCAAAACAACCAGCGGATTTAACTGGAGTTCACTGACCTGGCGTGTGGTCCATACCAGCGGTGCGGTGGATATCTCACAGGCCATGTTCAGTCCGGGGCCCCTGCTGAAAGGCACCCTGACTTTGTCAGACGGTACCACCCGGACATTGACAATCCGTAACACAACGACGCCACGGGTGGTGCCTGAGTGCGTGGTGGACACCATTCCTGCTGTTGAATTTGGGAATGTCAGTATGCTGCGTTTTCCAGCTGTCGGTGATACCGGTCCGCAGAAACCTTTTACTGTTGGGGTGACTTGTCCGGTCAACGTTCAGACCAGCGGAATGACGCTGAGTATGTCGGCCTCACGAACCGATGCCTCTGACCCTCGCCTGCTGGGGAATAGCGGTACAGCAACAGGTATCGCGGTCGAGGTGCTGGACGGCAGCGGTAAACGGGTGAATGCGAATGGCAGCGTTGCCGGGGATGGGTTTGTCACCTCGACGTCACAGATATGGGGTGTGCGTTTTGTTCGGACCGGGACAGTGAGTGCAGGGACTGTGCGTGCCACTGCAACAATTAATGTGACCGTTCAGTAACAGAGCATCAGTAAAAGGTGGACAGGACGCGGTCGTATGCGTTCTGCCTTTCCTGGATAAGAAAAATACGCTGCTACGTGACGGAAAGCGTTACGCCGCGTTAGTTGTGTTAGGACCGGTACGCCGCAACGACTGCCCTAATATTGCGGTTTAGCTGGTCTGACGCCTGACTTCCGGGGGCATGCGCTCCGCCTGCATCTCTTTTGTGGGCTTACCTGGCATGTTTAGTTATCGAAGATAGTGATAACTATCCTGAAAGTGGTAACAGAAATCAGCACACACTTGTAGAAATATTGTTTCCGGCGCGTAAAATTGGCCAGAATGGAGAATATATGCATTCCGAAAAATTCCTTAGCGAATCCCAAACGCTACAAGCTGTTGAACCCTTGGTTGTTCAGGCTTTCGGTCGGGAATTGCATCTTACACCCGTTTTCGCCCCCATTTGGGATATGGACGGCCGACTTATTGCTCTTGAAATGTTGAGCCGTGTGCAGGATCGTGATACTGGAGCGCTTTGTTCTCCGGAAATGTTTTTTTCCAAATCTCCCCAGAGTGAACAATTCCGTATCTTTTGCTGGCAGCTGGATATCCTTTCCCAACTCGTGAAGTGGTCACGTATTCGCGATATCCCTTTCAGCCTCAATATTAACCGAGGACAAGCTCTCAGCCTGCTCGGTGACCCTTATATTTCAGGTCGTGTACAGACACTGGCCCCTTTACTCCGTCTTGAGATCAGCGAACGCTTTATCAACAAAGATACAGTCCCTGACAATGACCCCATCCTGCAGGGATTGCGTGGACTGACTACACTATGGCTGGACGATTTTGGTGCAGGCGCGACAGCACTGTCCTGGCTAATGACAGGCTTTTTTGAGGTCGTTAAAATCGACCGTCAGTTATTCAGAGATCTTGTTCTACTGCAAGAAGGAGTGTCCTTCTTTAACTCTTTTTCCTCCCTTGCAAGGGCTCTTAACGCCCGTATTGTTGCTGAGGGGATCGAAAACACTTCGCTTATGCACAAAGCCCTGTCCGCAGGTATGGACTACTGTCAGGGTTTTATGTGGCCAGAGGTATCACTGGACGAACTTTCCACAACGCCAATATTCTTACCTCAGAAGGAAGGTGAATAATGGGAATGAGGATCAGAAAGCTCTCTGTATGTCTTCTGGCTCTTCTGGCTTTAAGCTACATTGTGCATCAATTGAGTTCACTGCTGTCCGGACATGAGCGTCCACTTCAGCCTACTGCTGATTTTACTGTTCCTGCTTTCGAGTTCATCCTGTCAACAACGCAGTATAAGATGAGCTTACAGACAGTATATATCGGCAACGTATCCACCTGGTCTGACAGGCGCCAGGACACTGTGTACTCCCTCTATCCGAAGCGAGAGGGTCATGGTCCACTGTCATTCAGCGTACTTCTTAAGTACCCTGCTGGCTACCATGTGTGAATGCTCGAATTTTCTTTCACTCGGCTTTTTTAATTTCAATATGAATGAATTAAATGACGTGATAACTAAACGAATCGAGCGCTGCATAACTTTGAGCGATGTTGATAACACACATACGCTAATCTGCCGTGTTGTTGAGGTTAAAAAAAGGAGGCCGTATATTGATTTGCTTGTGGAAAAAGAAATGACCATAAGAGAATCATGTGATTTAAGATTTATTGATTAGCAATCAGCTTTTTGGTCATTTTCCTGATGTTGATCAGAATATTTCTTTGAACGTCAGTTGTATCTTAATACGAAAACCATTCTACAGAGTAGAAAACCTTTTCGATATTATTGATAGCGCGAATGTCTGCAGAACCGTAGGCCTTAATACAGAGATGCTGTAACATTCACAATCAACTCCGTTATGCGGGAGTGTGGCGATTATAATCAATAATTATATCCAAAGAATGGTGTCGCGATCGTAAGTTGCCTTAGGTTTTGTTTTTTATGATTATTTGAATGTTTATATTTGCACTTTGCATTTTTGTGTTTATGCGATACAGTTTTACTGTAAATGCATAAAGGGTCTTATAATGGCGAAAGAACTGTTTTATAGCATTGTGATGTTATTGTTATTGTTTGCAATAATAATATCCTGCTTCAGGAGGCACTATAAATTTAAATGTGCTAAAAAAATTGGGGAGACAGACGGTAATAGTCGTTCAAAAATCATTGCAGTCGTTAAAGACATTATATCACCATGATGTGTGCATGGCTCAGGAAAATGGAAAAGTTATATCGTTTGATAGCTAAATACTTTCAACTCCTGATTCAGATATGTGAATTACATTATTCACACTTTTTAGTCGGGGGAGGGCGTATCCATTAATGAGGATGTGACTTTGATTAAATTTATTTTAATTAGTGATAATCAATACCTTAACTTAGGTCTCGTTGGCATTCTGAATGCTGTTTTCAATGAATCCGTAATTAAAATAACCAGAACCAACTACGAAAACTACAAAAGTTGCATTTATGATAGTGAAAGTGATTCCCTCGCTTCCTTTTGTAATTATATTCTTTGTGAAGGGGTTATATTTAATCATTTGAAAGCTGATTTACGTCTGTCTCACTTTAAGGTTATTGATATTTCTTATTCAATAAATGATTTTTATTCGCAGCTATTCAGCTCTGGATACCATCATGACAGTTTTATCAGAGCGAAAATATCACCTACTGAACATAGACTATGCGAATTTTTTAAAATGGGATATTCAGATGAAAAAATATCACAGTTGTTGAGTATAACAAAGACGACTATTAGTTGCCATCGTCGAAATTTACTGAAAAAGTTTCAGTTTAAAAATAAGCAAGAACTTTATGTTTTATGCAAAATGCTATGAATTATTTTAATGGCCTGTGCTGAGCTGTCGTAAATTTCCAGCTTCCTGGCTTATATGCAAAAGCCATTTTCATTCATGAATCCACACTGATAGTAAGAGTGGTATTTGCTGTTGAGAGGGTGTCGTTTTTATGTAACTGAAAGGCTAACTTATTCAGGTGGGCTTGTGACACAATAACCAAGCGTGAACTTTTAAATTTCCTTGAGGATTGTCTAGTGGATATTTTTATTATATCAGATAATCAATATTATATAGCAGGGGTTAAAGGGTTATGTGATATGAAATTAAGTAATGGATATCCAATCAGATATAAAACAATGTCTTATCAGGGGGTGAAAAACAAATTTCGGTCTTATGATTTAAGTGAGGTATATACAACAGATGTGTTATTTATTGAGGTTTCAAGATCTCTGAATCTTATTGGCCAAAGGTTTACGTTAAGGAAAGTCTTCACTGGTGTCGTTCATCCTGATGAGATTGATGAACGTGTGATGAAAAATAATTATTACAACCTAAACTGCAGTTCATTAATTTCAGAAAAGCTTAGTTCTAGAGAGTTATATGCTCTATATCTATATAGGTCAGGTTTCTCAGATGAGATGATTGCAATAAAGATGAATATCAGTAAAAAAACGGTAAGCTCGCACCGGGTAAATATAATGTCAAAGCTTAATGTACCAAACAGATATTCACTCTACTTACTATGATGCTTAATTTTAACTTTTATTTTCGGTCGGCTTGTGATTGCGTAATGTTCATTCCAGGTTGCTTTTTAATGGCTGTGAAGAATATCGCAAAGCATCAATTTTGTGGCTACTAAAGAATATATGGCTGCAATATTAAATAGGAAATTAATAATGGAAATGAAATATAATGTTGATGCCCTGCAGAAACTGACTGATACTTTATTTATGAGTCATCCTCATCATGTTATATACGCGGCACCCAAACAGAAATTAAGCTTCAAGGATGAATCGTGTTCTTATGTTTATATACTTACTAAAGGTATGGTAGACATAAGAAGGAATAGTGATGGGGTTATTGTTTTCACAACAAAAGGGAAAGCTTTGCTGGGTCTTGAAAGTATTTTTACAGGATTATATTTTCATCATCTTACATGTGTGACCGAATCTCAGATTATAGCTATAGATAGGCTTGCTGCTCTTGATTTGTTTAATGCAAAAAATTCATGGCAAGCGGTTTCCGTTATCTTATCACAAGCGGCAGAATACCATTACAGAAGAGATTCAATGGTGTCAGGCTGCACTACCTATGATATCATCAGAAATCATCTTGAAATGATCTGGTCTTACCCTGAAGAGGATAGGGTTAATATTTCTGTTTTCGATTTCATTTTGAACAGAACCAGAATTTCCCGTAGTTCTCTCAATAAAGTTCTTAAGGATTTAACATTGGGCGGGTATATATACTTGCGCAGAGGCAGGCTTATTAATGTAGTTAAAATACCCAAATCATACTGACAGCATGCTTTTTGCCCATGGAGTAATTATGGCTTGATTTTCTTTATTTTAACATGAAATTTATCATAAATTGCAATAGAATGCGGTTTGATTTTAACTACCGGTTAACAATAATACAATATTTCGAACTGTTACAAGAAAATAATATCATGCTCATCTTTTATATTTGAATGTCTATTTGGTGATGCCTCCAATTAGTAGAACATGTATTTTCCGATAAAAGCACCAATGACTTTTCCATGTAGCTCAACAGAGCGGGAGAAGCAGATGGTTCTGCGAGCCAGACACTTGATTCGGGTTCTCAGTGTCAGGTTGTTGTACTCAATACGCTGAGTAAAGATTTTGCCGGTCAGGTGCTTCGCTTTCGTGAGCTCTCTGACATAGCTGCCCCATTCATCTGTGGTCAGCATACCGATGTTAAAGGGGGTGAGCAGTGCCAGTAATTCGCGGCAGGTTGCATCGGTTCGTGGACCAAACGTGTATGCCAGTACACTGCCTGTTTTGGTGTTATACGTATACCAGAGCCAGTGTTGCCGGGCCTTACTGCCAACAAAACTCCATTGCTCGTCGAGTTCACAGATAAGCGCCACATCAGCATGGGCCACTGGCGATGACGTTATTCGTCGTGGCGAGAGTTTTTTAAAGTCCGGATGACGGTATTGATACCCACTTTCAGCGTCCGGGCGGTATCGCGAACTCCGGCACCGTTGAAGGTAAGCGTCCAGAGAGAGCCGTCTGGCCATAATCGGATGTATTCGACAAAGTGGTGTACACCAAATAATGGTGGGAACCAAAGGGTCAGATATGCAGAAAAATGTGACTTCCGGCAGGCGTAAAGGCTGCCCTAATTATTCTCCTGAGTTTAAGCAGCAGCTCGTTGCGGCCTCGTGCGAACCCGGTATATCCATCTCAAAACTGGCGCTTGAAAACGGCATCAACGCCAATCTGTTGTTTAAATGGCGCCAGCAGTGGCGCGAGGGAACGCTGCTATTACCTTCTTCAGAAAGTCCTCAGCTACTTCCTGTGACTCTCGATGCCACCGCCGTACAACCAGAACCGCTCGCAGAGAACCCTGAGGCTCTTAGTATCAGTTGTGAGGTAACGTTCCGGCACGGAACGCTCCGACTGAATGGCACAGTCAGTGAAAGTCTTCTGACTCTGCTGATACAGGAACTGAAGCGATGATCCCGTTACCAACAGGCGCCAAAATATGGCTGGTTGCCTGCATCATCGATATGCGCAACGGCTTCAATGGCCTGGCCGCAAAGGTGCAGATGGCGCTGAAAGATGACCCGATGTCCGGCCACGTCTTCATCTTCCGGGGCCGCAGCGGTAGTCAGGTCAAACTCTTGTGGTCTACCGGCGACGGGCTGTGCCTGCTGACCAAGCGGCTGGAACGCGGCCGCTTCGTCTGGCCCTCGGCCCGCGATGGCAAAGTGTTCCTGACACCGGCGCAGCTGGCAATGCTGCTGGAAGGCATCGACTGGCGACAGCCGAAGCGGTTTCTGACCTCCCTGACCATGCTGTAGGCCTCTTTATCCTATAAGCCTAGTAAAATGTTGGCTTATGAACAACACCTCTTCTGACGATATCCTTCAGCTGAAACAGCGCCTTGCCGAACAGGAAGCACTGAACCGCGCCCTGCTGGAAAAGCTTGCCGACCGGGAGCGCGAAATAGACCATCTGCAGGCGCAGCTTGATAAGCTTCGCCGGATGAACTTCGGCGGCCGTTCCTAAAAGATATCCCTTCGTATCGCACAGATGGAAGCCGACCTGAACCGGCTGCAGAAAGAAAGCGATACCCTTACCGGTCGGGTTGATGACCCGGCCGTGCAACGCCCGTTGCGTCAGACCCTTACCCGCAAACCGTTCCCTGAATCACTTCCCCGTGACGAAAAGCGGCTGCTGCCGACAGAGCCGTGCTGTCCGGAGTGTGGTGGTGCGCTAAGCTACCTGGGTGAAGATACCGCCGAACAGCTGGAACTGATGCGCAGCGCCTTCCGGGTTATCCGGACTGTGCGGGAAAAACACGCCTGCACAAAATGCGATGCTATCGTGCAGGCCCCCGCACCTTCACGCCCCATCGAGCGGGGTATCGCCTGACCGGGGCTGCTGGCCCGCGTGCTTGGCTCAAAGTATGCAGAGCATACCCCACTGTACCGTCAGTCAGAAATATACAGCCGCCAGGGTGTGGAACTGAGCCGTTCATTGTTGTCGGGCTGGGTGGATGCATGCTGCCGGCTGCTGTCCCCGCTGGAGGAAGCGCTTCAGGACTATGTCCTGACCGACGGCAAACTCCATGCCGATGATACCCCAGTACAAGTGCTGCTGCCGGGCAATAAGAAGACAAAGACCGGGCGGTTGTGGACGTATGTTCTTGATGACCGCAACGCTGGATCAGCAGTCGCGCCGGCGGTGTGGTTCGCTTACAGCCCGGACAGAAAAGGCATCCATCCGCAGACCCATCTTGCAGGGTTCAGTGGTGTGCTGCAGGCGGATGCGTACGCCGGGTTCAACGAGCTGTACCGCGATGGCCGGATAACGGAAGCCGCCTGCTGGGCTCACGCCCGCCGTAAAATCTACGATGTGCACGCCCGCACACCGTCGGCGCTGACAGATGAAGCCCTGAAGCGTATCGGCGAGCTGTATGCCGTTGAGGCGGAAATAAGGGGAATGCCGGCGGAGCAACGCCTTGCTGAACGTCAGCAAAAAGCTAAACCACAGTTGTAAGCCCTGGAAAACTGGCTGTATGAAAAGATGAAAACGCTGTCGCGACACTCTGAGCTGGCGAAGGCGTTCACGTACGCCCTGAACCAGTGGCCGGCACTGACGTACTATGCGGAAGACGGCAGGGCCGAAGTCGATAACAACATCGCTGAAAATACGCTGCGGATGGTCAGTCTGGGTCGTAAAAACTGGTTGTTCTTCGGCTCGGACCACGGTGGTGAGCGTGGAGCGTTGCTATACAGTCTGATCGGTACATGCAAACTGAATGGAGTTGATCCAGAAAACTACCTCCGTCATGTGCTTGATGTCATAGCTGGCTGGCCGAACAATCGGGTCAGCGAACTGCTACCCTGGTAGACTGGCCTGATGTAGCCCCCTGAAACACCAGACAGTAGCTGTATCTCCAGATAAGAGATAGGCTTGAATATATGTCTAACACTAACGCCAATTTTGAGATGACCGGGATCCTGTTAGGGCAAGAAGCCCGCAAACGTAAGACTCCTCAGGAGAAAATCGCTTTTATCCAGCAGACGATGGAGCCAGGAATGAATGTCTCCCACGTCGCTCGTCTGCATGGTATCCAGCCCAGCCTGCTGTTCAAGTGGAAGAAACAATACCAGGAAGGCAGCCTCACTGGCGTTGCGGCCGGGGAGGAAGTCGTTCCTGCCTCTGAGCTTGCAGCAGCACTGAAACATGTTCGGGAACTCCAGCGCCTTCTGGGCAAGAAGACAATGGAAGTTGAGATCCTGAAAGAAGCAGTGGAGTACGGTCAGTCGCGAAAATGGATAGCGCACGCGCCCTTGCTGCAAAAGGACGGGGAATAGCCCTGGTCAGCCGCACCATGGGCGTGTCGCGTGCGCAGCTGTCACTGCGGATGAACCGTTCTGCCGACTGGCTGGACAGGCGCGGTAACCGGCGTAATAACGAAGCTGACGCTGAAATACTGTCGGCTATCCTCAACATTATCAGCGATATGCCGAGTTATGGTTATCGACGCGTGTGGGGCATCCTGCCCAAGCAACGTCGCTCAGAGGGACATCCACCTGTGAATGCCAAACGTCTTTACAGGATAATGAGCCAGCATAACCTGTTGTTGTTGCATGACAAACCAGAGCGCCCGAAGCGTGAACATAAGGGTAAAATCGCAGTTGCAGACAGCAATATGCGCTGGTGTTCAGATGGCTTCGAGTTCGACTGTGACAACGGCGGAAAACTGCGTGTAACGTTCGCGCTGGACTGCTGCGACCGCGAGGCCATAGACTGGGTAGCAAGCACGGGATGCTATGACAGTTCGACCGTGCAGGATGTGATGCTGAGATCGGTGGAAAAACGCTTCGGCGACAGGTTGCCCGACACACCGGTGCAGTGGCTGACGGATAACGGTTCAGCGTATACCGCGCATGAAACGCGGAAGTTCGCGATAGAACTGAATCTGGAGCCCTGCACAACAGCGGTGAGCAGCCCGCAGAGTAATGGCATGGCCGAACGGTTCGTGAAAACGATGAAGGAAGACTATATCGCGTTCATGCCCAAACCGGATGTGAGAACAGCCCTGCGAAACCTTGCAGCAGCGTTCACGCATTACAATGAAAACCACCCGCACAGCGCGCTGGGATATCCGAGGGAATACCGGCGGCAGCGGGCATCGTTAACTTAAGATACAAAAGCTGTCCGGAGATGGCGGGTCAAGATCATTAGGATTTAAGTACAAACTCTCTGCTATGCTCGATAATCCATTCCTTAAAAACATTAAGTGCTTCACTATTATGATTAACCCGAGATTTCTGTAAAGTCAGCCAATAACCGCCAAGCGTGGCATAAATTTCAAAAGGTTTTGCTACGGAGCGCTCATTTAATTCTTTTTGAAACATATGATAAGGAACTAATGCTGCATAATCACCTAATTTTACAGCATCTATCATATGTCTGGTAGAATCAAAGATAGGCCCATTAACAGTCCAAGAGTCGATCCCAGCAGCTTTAAACCAATTATTCCATTCATCCTTTCGATAGGAGCGCAGTAAGCAAACTTTTTTTAAGTCTGATGGAATACACAGTTTCTTGGATGTTTCCGGGGAACACAATACTGTATGCGGCGCCTGAAAGAGTAAAACATTTTCCGTATTAATCCAGCCGCCTAATCCAAATCTAATAGATGCATCAATACCTTCTGCAGCAAGATTGACAACGTTATTATGCGTTAAAATTCTAATATCAATCCATGGATTTTCATTAAGGAACTCAGTAATCCGAGGAAGGAGCCAACCTATTGCAAAAGTCCCAACGACAGCAATAGTAAGCACTTCTTTAATCTTACCTTCATGGAATTTATCCATGGCAGAACTCATCATCTGCAAAGCTTCTGTAATCGAAGGCAAAAGATGCAAGCCTTCGTCTGTCAACTTTAACCCACGCGGTACTCTTGTAAAAAGAGCCACACCAAGCATCTGTTCAAGTGTTCTGACCTGCTGACTTATGGCAGCCTGGCTTACATGAAGCTCTAGTCCGGCTTTAGTAAAATTTAGATATCTTGCAGAAGCTTCAAAAGCTCGTAATGCATTTAAAGGTAATCTGGCACGCATAGTAACCCAAAGGAAAAGTTATGGCTGTATAAAAATTATATTGCTTCAAAGGAAAAAAAACAACTGTACAATCACCCCCTGTTGAAAGTTAATACCCGCCACGTCCTAGTTAATATAGAAAATTGTATATAAGGTAAAACCATGTCACTTAATGTAAAACCAAGTAGAATAGCCATCTTGTTTATCTCTTGTTTATTTTCAATATCATTTTTCTCACAGGCCAATACAAAGGGTATCGATGAGATTAAAAACCTTGAAACAGATTTCAATGGTAGAGTTGGTGTCTACGCTTTAGACACTGGCTCAGGTAAATCATTTTCGTACAAAGCAAATGAACGATTTCCATTATGTAGTTCTTTCAAAGGCTTTTTAGCTGCTGCTGTATTAAAAGGCTCTCAAGATAATCAACTCAATCTTAATCAGATCGTGAATTACAATACAAGAAGTTTAGAGTTCCATTCACCCATCACAACTAAATATAAAGATAATGGAATGTCATTAGGTGATATGGCTGCTGCCGCTTTACAATATAGCGACAATGGTGCTACTAATATTATTCTTGAACGTTATATCGGTGGTCCTGAGGGTATGACTAAATTCATGCGGTCGATTGGAGATGAAGATTTTAGACTCGATCGTTGGGAGTTAGATCTAAACACAGCTATTCCAGGCGATGAACGTGACACATCTACACCTGCAGCAGTAGCTAAGAGCCTGAAAACTCTTGCTCTGGGTAACATACTTAGTGAGCGTGAAAAGGAAACCTATCAGACATGGTTAAAGGGTAACACAACCGGTGCAGCGCGTATTCGTGCTAGCGTACCAAGCGATTGGGTAGTTGGCGATAAAACTGGTAGTTGCGGAGCATACGGTACTGCAAATGATTATGCGGTAGTCTGGCCAAAGAACCGGGCTCCTCTTATAATTTCTGTATACACAACAAAAAACGAAAAAGAAGCCAAGCATGAGGATAAAGTAATCGCAGAAGCTTCAAGAATCGCAATTGATAACCTTAAATAAACCTAACTGTCGCCATCACTTCATTGTGATGGCTTATAAATTCAATCAGGAAAACAATGGAAAACTTCATCTATTTATCATTAGCTATGAGTAGTTTTTCTACATATGCTCAGTGTGATTTTATCACCGGAAATTCGACAGTGATAGATATTTTAAAAAACCTTGAATGGCAGGCTTGCACTTTCGGCATGCAATGGAATAAAGAGAATGGATGTACTGGAGAACCAACTCCCCTTACGTTGAGTACAGCTATTGGTGAAGCAACAAAACAAGGGAATGGGTGGAGACTGCCAGGTATCGAGGAATTATCTTTACTATCATCAAATATCTGTCTTAAAAATGACCTTTTTAAATCATATTTTGACATACCCCAAGATAATGGTGAAGGAGCATCGCCTTATTGGAGTTCAACACAAATTCAAAGCAAACCTTACTTGTATTATACATTTGACATGATCAATCTAAAAAACAAAACAGCATGGTGCCCTGTAAGCGCTCCGTCATGAACGTGGTGTAAGGATTATTTTACGGAGGAGAGGTTCCAGGGCAGCAGCTCATCTACCCGGTTTGAAGGCCAGTCGTTGATCTTGCTTATCACCTCACGCAGCCAGCCTTCCGGCTCCACGCCGTTTAGTTTGCAGGTGCCGAGCAGGCTGTAGATGATCGCCGCGGCCTCACCGCCGTTATCAGAGCCGAAGAACAGATAATTTTTTCTGCCAACCGCCACCGTGCGCAGCGCGTTTTCACCTATGTTATTGTCGATCTCTACCTGACCGTTGCGGCAGTATTCGTTCAGCGCATCCCATTGTTTCAGCATAGACTGGCCCCATGAATCTCCAGACAGTTGGTATCACTTAAGTTAGTGATAGTCTTAATACTAGTTTTTAGACTAGTCGTTGGAGTTCGGATGATTGATGTTTTAGGTCCTGAGAAGCGCAGACGGCGCAGCGTTCAGGAAAAATCGCCATTGTTCAGCAGAGTTTTGAACCCGGAATGACCGTGTCGCTGGTCGCCCGTCAGCATGGTGTTGCTGCCAGTCAGCTGTTCCTGTGGCGTAAACAATATCAGGAAGGCAGCCTCACAGCCGTTGCCGCAGGAGAACAGGTTGTACCCGCGTCGGAGCTGGCATCTGCGATGAAGCAAATTAAAGAGCTGCAGCGCCTGTTGGGCAAGAAAACCATGGAAAACGAGCTGCTAAAAGAAGCCGTTGAATATGGCCGACAAAAAAAGTGGATAGCGCACGTGCCCTTGTTGCCGGAGGATGGCGAATAAGCCTTGTCAGTCGTTGCCTCCGGGTCTCACGTGCGCAACTGCATGCCATGGCCCGTCGGTCGAAGGACTGGCAGGATCGTCGGTGCAAGCGCAAGCCTGATGATACTGACGCGCTGGCCCGTATCCATACCGTCATCGGCGATCTGCCCACCTATGGTTATCGTCGGGTATGGGCACTGCTGCGCAGACAATCAGAAACTGACGACATGGCGGTGATCAATGCCAAACGCGTATACCGCATCATGCGTCAGAATGCGCTGCTGCTTGAGCGTAAACCGGAAATACCGCCATCGAAGCGGGCGCATACAGGGAAAGTGGCCGTTGGAGAAAGTAACCAGCGGTGGTGCTCTGACGGCTTCGAGTTCAGCTGTGATAACGGTGAAAAACTGCGGGTCACGTTCGCTCTGGACTGTTGCGATCGCGAGGCACTTCACTGGGCGGCCAGTACTGGTGGATATGACAGTGAAACCGTGCAGGACGTCATGCTGGGTGCCGTGGAGCGTCGCTTCGGTAACAGCCTGCCGACATCCCCCGTTGAGTGGCTGACAGACAACGGTTCAGCCTACCGTTCTTATCAGACGCGTCAGTTCGCCAGAATGGTAGGACTGGAGCCTAAGCATACGGCGGTACGTAGCCCGGAAAGCAACGGGATGGCAGAGAGCTTCGTGAAAACGATGAAGCGCGATTACATAAGTATCATGCCGAAACCCGACGGGTTAACAGCGGTAAAGAACCTCGCGGAGGCCTTCGAACATTACAACGAATGGCATCCGCATAGTGCACTGGGGTATCGTTCGCCACGGGAATATCTGCGGCGACGAACCAGTAATGGGTTAAGTGATAAAAAGTGTATGGAAATATAGGGGCCAATCCACTGCAAATTCTCTTTGAATCCGGCACTCTGTTTAATCCTCAGGTTAGACAGATTTCGCATGCGAAATCTGTCTGTTTTTAATCACGCCGATGCAGCTGCATAAGAGCCTCGGATGGACGATAGTGCTGTTTTGCCCACCGCCCGTAATTATTTACGGACTCGTACTTGCGTTCATCAGCACCATCCCGGTAATACAGTATATGGATAATTCCGTGTAGCTGCAGATAGCTGGCTACCGTAGTTACATTATTGCGAACAAAGCGCGTGTGGCTCTGGAAAGTATCAAGATCAACTCCGTTCTGTCCGTCATCAAGCGCATCAAGAAGAAAAGCAATTAACGTTGAAGCGATAGAACGTCTGCCAGAGCCTGCGATACACGCATCAAGCTCTTGAAATGTCATCTGGATTTCCTGTTGTAACGGAAGTGAGCATCCTCTTCGATTGCAGCCACGAACCATCCGGTAGCAGTTTGCCTGTCTATACTATCAGGCAAAGAAGCGACTAGCTGCTCAAGTGAAAGTGCACGATTGGATCTGAATATCAACGCCGACATTCCACACCATTCCTGGTTGCTTTCTGGCTTCCAGCCGTTACTGAGCATCAATGTTAACGCCGTCTCAGCAGCCCACAACGGCGTTTCAGCCGGGTTAGAAGCCCATGAAAGTAACGCCGCGCCGGGGACGGGTCTGCTTCTTGTAACATATCCAAGAGTGATAGCCGCTTCTGTTAATGCGGCAGCAGCTTCGGATTGGGTTCCGGAATATCGAAGCGCCCAGATGCGGACAATTTGGCCACGGAATGCAGTGGCCATTTGGGTGAACGGGGTTGGTTTCATCACAGAGAACGCATCCCTTTGATACGTAGTTCCGAAGCCTCAACTGAAATCTCACCAATTTCCAATTTAACCCACACATATCCCTCTTCATCAGGTGCGCGGTCAGTCATAATTACCCCTAGCTGACCGTGACCGTCTATCTCGACAACTACCTGCCAGGTTTTTACACCTGAATTGCTGTCCAAAGCCTTGGTTGGCTTTTTGCTCTGAACTTTAGATTTCGCATGCGAAATCACATCTTTGCTTTTGTTCTTAACTTCATCTAGAACCGCTTTAACCTGCGCACGTGAAATACCAGACTCCCGTGCAGCTGCGATAAGCTTTTCAGCCTCTTCGGGAGATTTTTCATTTATCTGGACCAGTGTGTAAGCCAGATCAATATCAGATGTAACTTTATCCCGGAGCAGGGCGGTAACATTTTCGGGCGCATCAATCAGGCGCAGGTGTTTACTGACAAAAGAGGTTGGTTTACCCATTGTCTTCGCGATCTGCTCACCCGTCATATTGAAATCCCGCTTGAGCTCATAAAACGAATGTGCTGTTGCCAGGGGTTTAAGCCCTGACTGCTGCAGGTTCTCGATGAGCTGGCCAATGATGCGTTCTTTTCTGTCTTTCGGAGGCTTGCCGACATATATATCGATATGTGTGTCGCCACGCTTACGCGCTGTACGCACACGAGTTTCACCCATCCAGATCTGATAACCACGCCTGTCTCGTGGATAACAGCGAGGAGGTGTCAGCATGCCAATGGTCTCGTAGGTATCAGCCATACCATCGATGACTTCCTCGTCAAAATCTTCTTCCGGGCGAACCTGCTTTTCAGCATAAACCAGATTGATATCGACACGGATAATCTGACCTTCAGGTTCAATATCCGGGCGAGCTATATCAGCCATAATCTGATGAGCAGCTGCATCGCGAATTTGCTCATCCGGTTGTTTATTGACAATGACCTGTTCAATATCTGAAACCACTGTCCCAGTTTTCTTACTTTCCTGTTGAGCTTGCAGGCGCTTCAGGAATGGTTTTTTAGCCATTATTTACCTCCCGCAAGCTGAATGATTTTCTGAGTCAGTTCCTTATACTGAACCGCTGGCAGGCATTTTGGATCGTATTCGTTAAACGAAAGCCCAAGCTCAATCGCTTCTTTTGCGGCTGCTGGTACGAAGGATATGTAGGCGAGAATAAACTCTTCGGTGTATCCCTTCTCCTGCAGAATCTCGATAAGTAAATTGAGATTTAAAGTGTCAATTGGTCCCAGATAACCGTCTTTCAAAGGCTTTTTATAGTTTTTGACAGGGGTCTGAGTAACGTATGTACCCATAAACTGCAGCGAAGGGTTATAGTTCCGTTTGATTTTTTGCATGTACGCGAGCTGTTTGCCAACAGCATTACGCGCCTGCTTTTCAAGCAGAGTGGGGATCAGCAAATAATCTGCGGCCATATGCGCAGCAATCATGACATTTGAGTACGACGGTGCAGTGTCTGCAATAATAAAATCAAACTGTGTCTTCAACTCTCCGATGCGATCCCGAAAATCGAACATGCAGTCACTGTTGCGGTAGTTAATTTCGTTAAGTTCGCCTGTAGCCCCCATAATGAAACGTTCACCGGGAAGTTTAATGGGGTTGATTTTTGTGTCCTGGAAGAACAACTGATACGTATTTGCTTCGCCAGGCGAAAAGCTATTGCTCAATGGTTCTCGTTCGATTTCAAGCGGTAACTCATCCGGGAAAGCCCTCTCAGTTAACCCTGTAGTCCAGTCCAGATCGAGTTCAAGAGTGCTGAAGCCTGCTTCTCTGAGATCATGGGCAATCTCACTTGTAGACAGAGACTTCACGATACCGCCCTTTTGACTACTTACAACAATCAGCTTACCCGTAGGTCCAATTTTGAGTTTCATCTAACTATCCTTAAGATTTCGCATGCGAAATGTTTGAGAAGGGGCGGCATGGCTTAAGAGGGCATTCCCGGAGAAGAGGTTGTTCAGGATTTTGATTCATATGCACTCCTGTGAGTCAGGCGTCTCGCCAGATGCAGAAGCAGCTATCTGCGACTGCGTTTGTTGTCATCTATACAGGACAACAAACGCAGTATACAGACAAACAATAAGATATCAATATTGATATGCTATAAATTCCCCGGGCTAAATTCATTCCTAATCTACCTTAACAAAGGTATGAAGGGTGGTGGTTTTTCGGGGGGCACATGACTATGTTCGCCTACTGGTAGAGCTTATATAGCCTCAACATTAGTAGCAGAGGCTAACATGTTTGCCTTTCTTCTATTCACATTGGACACACTGCTTATTTTGTCCACCTGCATAGTAAATAGCAAAAAGACTTTTTAACAGGTCTTTTTAGATGTATTTTAGAGACTTGTTAAACGGTCTCAAAAGGTAATCTATGCCCAACATCATTCTCAGTGACACAAGTGCCAGTGTCAGCGAACTCAAGAAAAACCCTATGGCAACGGTCAGCGCTGGTGATGGCTACCCGGTTGCTATTCTGAACCGCAACCAGCCAGCTTTTTACTGTGTTCCGGCAGAGCTGTACGAGAAGATGCTCGATGCCCTCGACGATCAGGAACTGGTTAAGCTGGTCGCAGAACGCAGCAGCCAGACGCTTCACGACGTGGATCTGGATAGCTACCTATGACTTATACAGTCAAATTCAGGGAAGATGCATTGAAAGAATGGCAAAAGCTGGACAAGCCCATTCAGCAGCAGTTTGCAAAAAAGCTGAAGAAGTGCAGTGAAAATCCGCATATCCCTTCAGCAAAACTGCGCGGGATAAAGGACTGCTACAAAATCAAACTTCGTGCGTCTGGCTTTCGTCTGGTCTATCAGGTGATTGACGATCAATTAATTATTGCGGTTGTTGCCGTAGGTAAACGCGAACGAAGTGATGTCTATAATCTAGCAAGCAAACGAATGTGAATCGCCACGGGTTTAACAGACACCTCCGAGTCATTTAAGATGACTTAAAGAGAGGTGCACATGAGCGGTAAGCGTTATCCAGAAGAGTTTAAAATCGAAGCAGTCAAACAGGTTGTTGATCGTGGCCATTCTGTTTCCAGCGTTGCAACACGTCTGGATATCACCACCCACAGCCTTTATGCATGGATAAAAAAGTACGGTCCGGATTCTTCCACTAATAAAGAACAGTCAGATGCTCAGGCTGAGATCCGCCGTCTCCAGAAAGAGCTAAAGCGGGTTACCGATGAACGGGACATATTAAAAAAAGCCGCGGCGTACTTCGCAAAGCTGTCCGACTGAGGTACGCCTTTATCCGTGACAACGCCTGTTGCTGGCCTGTTCGCCTGCTCTGTCGGGTGCTGGATGTTCATCCCAGTGGCTTTTACGCCTGGCTTCAGCAGCCGCATTCACAACGCCATCAGGCAGACCTGAGACTGACAGGACAGATTAAACAGTTCTGGCTGGAATCGGGATGCGTCTATGGTTATCGCAAGATCCATCTGGATCTGCGGGACAGCGGGCAACAGTGCGGAGTCAACAGAGTCTGGCGACTGATGAAACGTGCCGGGATAAAGGCTCAGGTCGGATACCGGAGCCCGCGGGCACGTAAAGGCGAGGCCAGTATCATGTCGCCCAACAGGCTCCAGCGACAGTTCAATCCGGATGCTCCGGATGAGCGTTGGGTAACGGACATCACCTACATCAGGACCCACGAAGGCTGGCTGTATCTTGCCGTGGTTGTTGATCTGTTCTCACGCAAAATTATCGGCTGGTCCATGCAATCCCGGATGACAAAGGACATTGTCCTGAACGCACTGCTGATGGCTGTATGGCGGCGTAATCCCCAAAAACAGGTGCTGGTTCATTCGGATCAGGGCAGTCAGTACACAAGCCATGAGTGGCAGTCGTTCCTGAAATCACACGGCCTGGAGGGCAGCATGAGCCGTCGCGGTAACTGCCACGATAATGCGGTTGCAGAAAGCTTTTTCCAGTTGTTGAAACGCGAACGGATAAAGAAAAAGATCTACGGAACGCGGGAGGAAGCCCGCAGCGATATTTTTGATTACATCGAAATGTTTTATAACTGTAGGCGTCGGCATGGTTCGAGTGATCAGATGCCACCGGCTGAATATGAAAACCTATATTATCAACGGCTCGGAAGTGTCTAGATTATCCGTGGCGATTCAAGGTTTTTAAATAACTGAAGTGGTGTTAGTTGCAACATTTCCCTCTCCTTTGTAGAAAACAAGTATCCCTCTACTCTGATATTAAGTCAAACAACATATAACCAAAAACACATATGATAAATTTCACTATTACCTTAAGGTAGGTGTGCTAACTCGGAGGTCAGATGCAAGATTGAACACCAGAGACTTCTTATCTGTTTCCGCTGGGGTGGGAACACATCATATCTGAGGGGGGAGGAGATAACGTCTGGAGTTCCAATATTTAATCGAGGGTTTTAAGATTAATTTTTAACCTTAACGTACAATAATTTTCGATATCCAAACTGACCCCTTACTGAAGCCCTGCCCATCACACCCGAGGATTTGCAACTTGATGGTCCACGCCCCTGCATCCGGTTACGCACACTGAAACAACGCCAGCGGGGAAGGGGACGACCGTCAGCGGATGAGAAGATAGCCCGGATAGTGCCGCTGCTCGATGCCGCATATGTCGATCAGCTTCGCCGCTATCTGGCCACGTTCAGAACCGGCCGTCGTCGCCCCTTGTTTGCCGTCAGCAGGAAAACAGCCTGGCTGTGGATGCAACAGGCGATCGACAGAGCCCGGGAGGAGGGGATTGAATTTGCACTCCCGGCCATCAATCCAAAGACGCTGCGGCACAGTTTTGCCATGCATCTGTTTTTCAACCACGTGCCGCCGAAAGTCGCCCAGGCCTATATGGGGCATGAACGCTATGAAAGCACGGAGGTGTATCTGAAGGTTTTTGCACTGGACGTTGCACCACAGCTGGGTGTCACATTTTCGCTGGATCACCGCGATTACAGCCATCTTCTGACACGAAAATAGAATACTTATGTATTACATAAGTCATTCATTTAGTGTTCTGCCGTCAAAAAAGGGTGGTGGCCATTACTTGCTGGTTAGGAAAAAATGCACCACACTTGTAATTACATTTGTAGTGCATGTATAATAACTGTACACGATATAACCGGAGTACGAGCAATGAGCACAATTCAAATCCGCGTTGATGACGAACTGAAAAAAGACGCCTATCAGGCCTTTGAAAAACTGAATCTGTCGCCTTCGGACGCACTTCGTCTGTTCCTGCGGTATGTTGCAGAGAACAAAAAACTCCCCTTTGCTGAAGTCTCAGTGATGGTGAGCGAAGATGATGAAGACGCTGATATTCTGGCAGTTGTTCGGGAAAGACTGAAAAATCCGGCAAGACGGATCAGGGTTAACGTTGATGACCTTTAATGTTGAATTTGACGAAAGGGCGTTTAAGGAATGGAATAAGCTCGAAAAGACGATCCGTGAGCAATTCAAAAAGAAGCTAAAAAAGCTTCAGCAAAACCCTTATGTGGAATCAGCCCGACTGCATGGTGATCTGGCTGGCTGCTTTAAAATAAAGCTGAGAGCATCTGGTTTTCGTTTGATTTACAAGGTAATCGATGACGAGATTGTTATATGGGTGGTCGCAGTAGGTAAACGGGAAGACGAAAAAGCCTATGAAACGGCCAGAAAGCGTCTTTTATAAAAGAAATACAAACGTATTGCATTTGTATTCATGATATCAGAAAAAATAACTATCACGCTCATACATAACAAAACCCACCTTGAGGTGGGTTTCGCCAGAAATATAGTTGCACGAGGAATCTTTATGGATTTGTGGTGGCTCGCTAATGACAAAAGCTGTCTGCGCCATCAGGCCTTCTGGCATAGCTGGCAGGGGCCGCTTCTTGAAGGGCAACAAAGTAACAACATCACTCTGATTGATGTGTTAGAAGGCGTACATGCATACCTGGAAGGGCATCTTGATCACTTTGAAATACCAGAAGCCTTTGTCACCAAAGAATTACCGCTAAATGTAGCGGCTCGCAATCAGCGCCGATTTGGGCTCACAATAACTGCAAATCAACTTCGTCATATCGGCAGACCGACCGCCAGCATTCTGTTGCACTGTTCATCTCAACAGGCAGTGTTTATCCGGCGTTACAGCTCTATCAGTTAGCATTGAAAAGTGTCTGAGTTCAGCGGCCTTCGATAGTGTTTGCAGGTCTAAGACAGGTAGTTTAACGTTGCACTTCGGACTTGAACCCATCGTTTGCTATGAATGGCGAAAATAAACGGTGATTTCAATGACATTTAATAAACAAAAATACAAGGTGTTATTATGTTGAAAATTTATACATCACTAATTCTGGTATACGCCTCTCTATCAATTTCGGTAGTCAATGCTGCCTCGATTCAGAAAGCATACTCAGCTAATGAAATTGCAAAAATATATTATTCTGGTGATATGAATACATCATCAATCAGTCGACTGGTCAGTGTTTTTGATGAAATTAATAAAAGTTCAGACATTAAGATAATTTATATATATATTAATAGCTATGGGGGGGATATGGACGCAGGGTTAATGGCGTCAGCGGTAATTAAAAGCTCAAGAATCCCTGTGACCACTGTAGCCATGTCAACAGTTGGCTCATCAGCGACCATCATGCTTTGCGCAGCAGACGACAGACGTTCCCTACCCGATGGATATATTTACCTTCATCCATCATATATTAATTACAATGGGGATGTAAGGCCAAATGATATTCAGGAGATGAGTAATGAGATCAGAAGGTTTAATAACATGTTCAAAAAAACATATAAAACATGCACTAATTTAACTGATGATATGATCAATAACATTCTTTATAGTGAGTCTAATAGAGTTACTTACACCCCTGAAGAGGCAAAAAAAATAAATCTTATATCTGTCATCGATAGTAACATCGTTGAGGCGGAGAAAAATTATTATGTTACCAATAATGGAACTGATGGGTAACTAAATTTTCGCCAGTAGTAAACGGCGGGCGTCCAGTTAGGGTTAACCCAAAAAGCCAATCCGGTGAGACAGTTTTTCTGTCTCATTTGACTTGTTTTATCCCATTCCGGTGTTACGTTTTCGTCATCTAAATAGCTGCGCCTAATACCGCTGCACTTTTGCCAGACCATGTTTTCCTCCGGGGAATGGACTGGCGGTTTCCATAAAATGTCTTACCTTACTCAGCAACTGCCACATTGAACGGCATTGATGGCTACGGGTTATCGTGTCATGAAGTGCCTGCCATAGCCGCTCTACGTGATTCACCCACGGCGAGTAGACTGGCTGGTAAATTATCCTGAACTTCGGATTTTGCTTCAGCCAGTGCTGCGTTTCCCGGCTTTTATAGATTATTCACCATGCCCCACCTGCTGTGGCCCTTCTTCAACAACAACTAGCCCCTGCTCAATGCCCTATTCCGGGCAACAACCCGCGCCATGCCTCGATGGGCCCGCAAACAGGGTGTGGAGGTCGGCATCTTCTGCGCCCTGCACACCTGTGGCCGCCAGCTAAACCAGCATCCGCACATTCACCTTTCTGTCACCCGCAGCTGGCTCGATATAAAACACGGCGTCTGGCGCGATATCTTCTTTAAGAAGCACGCCGTGGAGGAAATCTGGCGCGGGGCGGTTATCCGGCTCCTGGGCCTGAGCTATGATCTGATTAATCCCGGCAGCCTGTCGGGGCTGGGGCATATCCGCGATAAAAACAGTGGGAGCGCTATCTGCAGGCCCAGTACGGACGCCGCTGGAAGGTGCACTTCGCGAAGAAGACCCGGGGGGCCTGGCGAAGCGTCAAATACCTCGACCGGTATCTGAAACGACCGCCGGTGTCGGCGGCGAAGCTCAGGCACTACAGCGGCGGTGCCGTGGTGCATCACTATTACGACCACCGTACGCAGCATTACCGGAAGCAGACGCTGTCGCAGGAAGAGATGATCGGGCGCTATATCAGTCATATCCCAGCGAAGCACTTTAAAATGGTGCGCTACTACGGTTTTTTGTCTAACCGGAAACGGGGCGAGCTGCTGGCGAAGGTGTACGAAGCCCTGCAGATGGAGGCGCGGGAAAAACCGGATCAGCCGGGCTTCGCAGCGCTGATGAAGGGGTTCCTGGGTACGGACCAGTACAAATGTATCCTGTGCGGCAACCGGCTGCGATTTACCGGTGCGCAGGCTGGCAGGCATGCGTCGGAATTAGTAGCAGAAAGGCAACATAACATCGACCGGAAACGATGCCTTCTGGGACAGACTGCAGGATAAGTGCGCCTGGAAAATGGGTTTCAGGTTCAAAATACACCGGAAACGGCATTTTATTACCATAACTCACCTGTCATCACGTCATCACTGCGTTTCTGACAGGGGTTTTCATGCTCAGATTATTTTTGAAGCGCTTTTCCAGTTTCCTAACCATCAAGGGGAAAATATGGTTCGCCGGTCGGGGGATTGCCTCAGAGTGGCATATGAAAAGGGAACTACTTTCGCCAGCTTATACGACACGCTGGGCAGATATTCCTGCAGCCAAATTGACTTGAAATTGTGGCGATTTCAACTTGAAATTCTCAACATAAATAAATTAATTACAATAAGTTAGACATGAAATCGCCGTGGCGAAATTATTGACTCAAATTTCTATCAAGGACCTCGTTGATAGCTTTGTCCAGTTCATCCTGAACCACTTTTGACATACGGCTAAACTCATAAGTCAGCGTACGCCCTTTAACACGCTTGCGCGCGAACTTATCCTTTTCTTCAAAGGTCCAGAGTGCGGAAATTACTGACTTTTCCTTAGGAGGTGGAGCTATCAATGCCTGAGAGGCCTGAGATATCAATTTCAGTATACTGGCTTTCTGTTCGTCTTCTGGTCGCTCGCAGTCGCTCAAAATTGCATCATGCTGATCTGAGACAGCCTGAATGAGCCCTTCAGACGTTAAACCATTTTCACTGAGTGTTTCATTAACCTCTAACAGAATTTTATAGTCACTAAACGACAGCTCAGACTGAACCGGGAACAGAGAAATCAATTCTTGCGGTACTGCTGCCGCCTGCAGTGCCCTGGTGACCTTAGCCTGGGATAACCCCTCCAGTTCAGCAATTTCCTTTTGATTGAATCCAGATTCTTTCAGAGCCATCAATCTTAAGCCGATCTCTCGAAGGTTATGTTCTTTAGCTGTCTGGATATCTTTAGCCAGCTGGCGAGCTTCATCAGCTGATAAAAGTTCATCGGTAACCATTACATCAAGGCCTGTACGGACAAAAATCGCTGAGGCTCGCCGTCTTGAACCATCCAGTATCTCAATCCTTTCACCTTGCTGAATGCCAATACAGGGGAAGAACTGCTGAAACTTAATCGTCTGGATAATAGATTTCAGGGACTCCCTAGTCAGAGCAAGTTGATCTCTTCCGTTGGTTTCCTGGTTTACGAATGTCTTACTTTCAACGTCCGATGCAGGTACCCGAACAAACCTGAACGTTATCTTCCTGCCGGTTTTTAGGGTAAATACCTGATTTCTTTGGGTGTCAGTCATTTCGACCATTGACGCCTGGGTATTTAACTGTCTGCCAATGGTTTTTCTTTTCTCATTCGACATCACATACCTCCGTTAGTACGAATGAACTCAATACGATCAAATACGGCCTTCGCAAAATCTTCCGCTGCTGATTTTGCGCTTTTAAGCGCCTCGGTGCTTCCATCATAGGTTGTTGGATTTGCGGAAATAACTGTGTCAAAAGTCTCCCCGCAGCGCTCGAAGCCATCCAGCCTCGGCAGAACCATGTCGAGCATATCGGCACCGAATACCTCTTTGGCCTGACTATGGCAAATCTTGTGATCAGACTTGTTCAGGATTTTAGACATAAAACCGACATTTCCGATGAGATTGCAGGTGTGTCCATCCTGTTCTATCGAATCAATAAGCGCAGGAAGGCTGGCTACAAACTTCAGGGAAGAATGAAAATCAACCGTTGCCGGTGGAAGAGGGGTCAACATCAAGTCTGCCGCTCCGATGCAGTTTTTCAGGAACGCATCGAGGTGAGGTCCACTATCAAGGAAGATAAAGTCGTAGTCATACCGGAGCTTGTCGATAATGTTTTCTTTAAGCACTGCATGAATATTTTGCCCGGACAGATGTTCCTCACACAATCCCTTCCAGCCTTCAGCAAGGAATGCATCGTCAATGGAAGCAGGAATAACATCAACGCCCGGGATAATTGACGGCACGATGAAATCGGACAGTAATTCTTCACGAGACACGTTCTGGAGCATGGCCTGAGCAGCCGTATTTTCAACCAGGCCCACTGAATTCTCATGGCTCAGGAACATTGTCAGAGATGCCTGCGGATCGAAATCGATGGCCAGAATACGCAGGTCTTCGAACAGAAGCTGAGGATGAGCCCGAAAAGCATGGGATAATGAAGCGGTAGAAACTGTCTTGGAACCGCCACCTTTAAGGTTACATACAAAAATAGTGAAGGCTTTATCGAAGCGATCTCTGTACTTGGGTACTTTACGATGGAAATACAGGTCGATGACGTTCTGAATCGTCATCGCGTACTTCATCGTATTGCCGGAAGGTTTCTTTTTAAAAATGTAGCCACTGGCTTCCATTTCGGCCACAGCATACTCAACACTCCCTTTGCTGAGCTTAGGCAGCTTATACAGGGCGGCTTTGCTGTATTCCTGATAGAACTCGGTAAGATTCAATTCCTCTTTTTGCTGGCGGATACTTTCGCTCAATGATGTCAGAAGTTTACCTGCACGTGTGGCGACTTTCCGTAACTGCTCAATACTTTCCATTTATCACCTCATGACGTTTTTTGTCATTTTGAACAAAAATCATCACTTTTCAAGAGATAATTCATAATATTTTGATTTTGCTCTCACAGGAGCCGCCGAAGATTAAATGGAGAAGAGGGCACTACGTCCACAATCATTTTGTTGACCCACAGCGCAAACCGTGAGTCTGTTCAGAGCTTGCATCTGAGCAGGCGAGAGGTTGGACAAGCCCGACGGGCACGTCAGCGTGTCACGTTGGGGTATACCTCTGAGTATTAGGCGACAATTACCCCGTCCGCCGTGTTGCCTCACCAGTTAATGTTACTTTCTTTCTTCAACTAAAATGTTACCATCAGCACGAGTTCCGTAGACCAGTTCTCTGACCACCCTGACCCGCCATTCCTGTAATCTGCGCTGCAGTGTTCTGCGATGGCCTTCGGTGAATTTGCCCGGATGTGCGTCTTCAAGCTTGAGAAGTAATTCGGTGCTGCCCAGATGCGGCTCATCTTTCAGCCAGCATTCTATTTCGTTCCAGACGTCAGCAAAGGGATCTGCCCGGGTTCGCCAGTGGCGGGGTTTTGATGGAGCTGGATGATGTAAAGGATTCACTGCACCCTCCTGCCAGGCTACGGAGAGCCCCTGCAAAAACGCGGTTAAATCGCTGTTTTGTCTCCGATGGGATCCCCGACAGCTATTCGTACCAGCTGATGCTGATAGAGTCGAATGGTTTCCAGCAATTTCAAAGGGTCAAGTGCGTGGATGATATCGTCAAAATGGGCTCGAAGCTCAGCACGCAGGGTATGCAATTCTATCAGGCGGTTATAGGGCGTTTTGGGAGCGTCATGCCTGCGAACCGTTTTCCCGCCAATACGTTGCGTCTCCAGAAGCTTGAACGATGGCTGAAAGAAGTTAATAAACAATCGATTAGCCATGTACATCTGGTTCATCGCTTTTACTGCATGCTCACCGTCAAGACGACCATATCCCGCCAGCTTTCTGACCACTGAGCCATTTTTTTGCTCTATACAGGCCTGCTCGTTTTCCGGTATGGTCGGGAACGCGTTAGTGCTATACATCTGGCAGAACAGTATTCAAATAAGGCTTCGTTGATAAATTCGGCACCGTTATCAACATCAAGGCCTAGAAGCGGGAATGGCAGGATCTTTTGAACCTTATCAACGGCCCGGATGATCAATTCTGCGTTACGTGCCGGCAGCGCCACACATTCTGTCCACCCGCTGGCGATATCGGTCAGCGACAACGTCCACAAAAAGGTACCGGAGAGATGCCCGCCACAGTGCGCCACGAGGTCCATCTCCATAAACCCTGGTGAATGTCGCTCATGCTCGGTGAACATCCTGACCGGGATACTTTTGCTGACGCGGTTAACCACCCGGCTGCGTTTTTTAGCTGCGGTGGTATGTGCTTCTTTCAGCAAGCGATCGATGGAGGACGCACTGATTTTCATAAGTTGCTCGCGGAGTGCCGGATTCAGACTGATTTGCCCATGTTTCTCCATCGCCGGAATAAGCTGGGGCAGTAACGCTCTGAGCCGCTTGCCGCATAAGCGATCTGAAGCTTCCCAAAGGACAATCAGAGCCTGTTTTGGTGAGGCAACAGTGCGCGCTCGGTAACAAAAATGCTGATTCAATGCGCCGGCCAAGGTAGTTGACGTCTAATAATCCACTACACTCCCATGTTGCTCGTTTGCATGGCATTCAGCCCAGCCAGCTATTTAAGTGGAAAAACAGTATCTGGAAGGCAGCCTGACTGCCGTTGCTGCCGGAGAAGATGTCGTTCCGGCATCAGAGCTGTCCGCCGCAAACAAGCAGATCCGTGAGCTTCAGCGCCTTCTGGGTAAGAAGACGATGGAAGTAGAGATCCTGAAAGAAGCAGTGGAGTACGGACAGGCCCGAAAATGGATAGCGCATGCGCCCTTGTTGCCAAAGGACAAGGAATAGCACAGGTCAGCAGCATTATGGGCGTGTCGCGTGCGCAATTATCACTGCGGGTTCACCGTTCTGCCGACTGGCAGGACGGTCGCACTCTCCGGCGAGACGAGTAAGCGGACGCAGAGGTCCTGTCGCGCATCCTCGGTATCATCAGCGATATGCCCAGTTATGGCTATCGCCGGGTGTGGGGGATAATGCGTAGACAGCTTCGCGATGAAGGTCTGCCTCCGGTGAATGCCAAACGGGTTTACCGTGTGATGAGCGAGCATAATCTGTTATTGCTGCATGACAAACCACAACGGCCTCAGCGCGAGCATAACGGTAAAATCGCGGTAGCGAAGAGCAACCAGCGCTGGTGCTCAGACGGCTTCGAGTTCGGATGTGACGACGGCGGAAAACTGCGCGTGACGTTCGCGCTGGACTGCTGCGACAGAGAGGCCATAGACTGGGCCGCGAGCACCGGCGGCTATGACAGCATGACCGTACAGGATGTTTTAGTGCTAATACCTATGTAGATATGAGCTTCTTCAGGACTTTTATAAGCTTCAAAATCAGTAAGAAAACTGCGACATATCTCAGGGTGTTGCTCAAAATAAGACCAGATATAAGACCAGGTTTGAATCATCGCATCGGGCATAGCCCCTCTTGCTTCAAAAACGAGATATTCCCCAGCTTCAATGACAATATTTTCAAAATCGCTGTTTGATTTATCAACAGATACACCAACGGTTAAATCATAGAAGCCGGTAGCGTCAGTTTCATATGCTGAGTAAACGCCAAAAATTGGAGTATTTGGTAACTGTGTTGAGATCTGCTCTGCCACCCCCTCTGAATAGAATTTTGCCCATAGTCTAGGGATTCTTGCACTTTCAGAATTGAACTCATCAATGTTTTTCGTACGTACGCAAAGCCCCGCCACGCAGAAGCTTTTTATATGTTCAGTCTTTGGTTTCATAATGATTGTCTCTCTATGTAAATTTGAATTTGATCTTGACCCGCCATCTCCGGACAGCTTTTGTATCTTAAGTTAACGATGCCCGCTGCCGCCGGTATTCCCTCGGATATCCCAGCGCGCTGTGCGGGTGGTTTTCATTGTAATGCGTGAACTATTAGACGTCAACTAGTTTTGCCGACTGGCGCCAACTACTCTGGCCGCATCCATTGAGCGAGGTTTTAAGCCACGCTGGTTACTGCCTTCGATGTCTTCTTCCGGTAACTTTCTCCTTTTAGCTCGAACATATATCCGTGATGGATCAGCCTGTCCGCTGCCGCCACCGCCATCGTTTCATCCACGAAGATGCTGCCCCACGTGCTGAACGGATGATTGCTGGTTATGACCAGACTGCCGCGCTCATAACGATGGGCGATCAGCTCGAACAGCACACCCGTTTCCGCGTTGTCGCGTTTGACATACCCGAGGTCGTCTATCACTATCACCCGGTAGCGATCCAGTTTCAGCAGAAGCTCGTTCAGTTTCAGTTGTGTCCGCGCTTTTCGCAGCTCCTGCAGCAGCTCTCCGGCACTGTAGAACCGGGCCCGGTAGCCCAGTCCTACAACGCCATCCACGATCGCTGCCGCCAGATGGCTTTTCCCCAGGCCGCTGGCACCGAACAACAGGACATTTTCTCCGGCATCAACCCAGTCTGTCGTTTCGCAGAGCTGCCGGAACTGAGCGTTATTCAGTTCCGGCACCTGGCTGAAGTCATACTCACCCAGCGTTTTCGCCACCGGCAACCGGGCTTCCTTTTTATAGCGGCGCAGTTTTTCGCTCTCGCGCCACAGGAGTTCTTCATTGCACAGCGTCAGCAGATAGCGTGACGGGGTCCAGCCCTCTGCCAGAGCCCGTTTCTCCAGCGCATGCCATTCAGCGCTGACGCGGGTCAGACGCAGTTTGCGCAGACTACGCTCAAGGTGGTGGATATTGCTCACTGCAGACCTCCTTTGCCGCGCAACAGCTGTTCATAACTACTCAGGTTGTGCTGAACCACACTGACTGTCGGCAGCTCCTTTTCCTTTATCCCCAGGAACCGCATCAGGCGGTGCAGATCCAGCTCACCCGGGGTATTCAGCATCTGTTCCATCCCCCGTGCCACGATCGAGATATCGTCATAGCCCGCCGCCAGTTTCAGGGCGTGTACCATCAGGCGACCA
Organism: Enterobacter cloacae complex sp. CARB60; assembly: GCF_036487345.1. NCBI lineage: Bacteria > Pseudomonadati > Pseudomonadota > Gammaproteobacteria > Enterobacterales > Enterobacteriaceae > Enterobacter > Enterobacter cloacae complex sp. CARB60. The sequence continues at coordinate 104,063 of NZ_JAZKLC010000001.1, read as the reverse complement.
GCCATCTCTGGCTCCAGATGATTGCACAGGCGACGCCACAGTTTTCGCCATTCATCGTCCGGCAGGATGTCATTTCTCAGCGTGGCATGGCAGAACGCACCAGGCTTTTTCGCCAGACTGTCGATCACATGCCGGAAGTCGATGCACCTGGCCCGGGTTTTCCCTTTTTCTGGCCTGACGCGGGCGCAGCTCATCACTTCACTGCTACCCACGTAACAGCTCAGGCGATCATCCCACAAGCGGACGCGTAACAGCTGACCGACAAGTCTGGAAGGGACGCTGTAGACGACGTGCCTGACGTTGATGGTACTGCTGCTACTGACCCTCACCGTCAGTTCGTCATAGTCGGCGCTGCGACGCAGCGGCAGTGGTTTCAGATGGGGGCGCTCTTCTTTCACCAGATCCTGGTTGTTGCGGTTGTGGCGCATGACCTGCTGAGTGATGAAGGCCTGGTATTCTTCCACGGTGCTGAAGTCGTTACTGCCCCTAAGCATCAGCGCCTGGCGGATCCGTCTTTTCAGATGCCCGTGGGCGCTTTCAACTGAACCATTTTCGTGGCCACGACCGGCGTTATTGTGCACGCCCTGCATACCGTAGTGCTGGCAGAGGGCAGCATAGCGCTCAGTCAGCTCGCGGCGACCGTCTTCACCCTGGTGTTTCCATGCTGCCCGCAGGCTGTCCGTTTTATGCTCTGTTGGTACGCCACCCAGTTGCCCGAGGGCTTCCTGCAGGCCTTCAGCCAGGGCAGAGAAGCTCTCACCACCCAGTACAACCCGCATCCAGCTCCAGTGGCTCCACTCCAGGCGGAAGTGATACAGCTTATGCGTCAATAACTTGCCACCGATGGTGACAACTACACCTTTCAGCTCGGTAAAGTCCGACAGGCCGCGCAGGCCAGGCTGATGAAGTTGCCGGAACATCACTTCCTGCTCGGCACCATACTGCAGCTTCCACTCGCGCACCCGCCGTTGCATCGTCCTGCGAAGGCTGCTGGGGTACTGACCGGGATATTTATCCTGCAGCATTTCCAGCAGGGTCGTGGGCATCAGAGCAGGTCTTTCCTTCAACAGGGGAACAAGCTCGCTGTCCCAGACGGCCTCAAGCGGATCTTTACGTGTCCGCCAGTGACGATTACCGGTTTTAGACCACTGATCTTTTTCGATCCTGCGACCTGAGCGAACAGAGATACCGGCCTTCATGGCCGAGATATGCTGGGTTACACCTTTTTTACGCTGAGTCATGTAATAACTGACCTGATGAGTATTGAGCGTCACGCCATTTCCTGTGGGATCATGAACATGGTGCTCAGATTACAAAATCGGCCAGAATAATCAGCGCTAACCGGACTGAGTTATTGTCGCCTAATACGTGAACGCTGCTGCAAGGTTTCGCAGGGCTGTTCTCACATCCGGTTTGGGCATGAACGCGATATAGTCTTCCTTCATCGTTTTCACGAACCGTTCGGCCATGCCATTACTCTGCGGGCTGCTCACCGCTGTTGTGCAGGGCTCCAGATTCAGTTCTATCGCGAACTTCCGCGTTTCATGCGCGGTATACGCTGAACCGTTATCCGTCAGCCACTGCACCGGTGTGTCGGGCAACCTGTCGCCGAAGCGTTTTTCCACCGATCTCAGCATCACATCCTGCACGGTCGAACTGTCATAGCATCCCGTGCTTGCTACCCAGTCTATGGCCTCGCGGTCGCAGCAGTCCAGCGCGAACGTTACACGCAGTTTTCCGCCGTTGTCACAGTCGAACTCGAAGCCATCTGAACACCAGCGCATATTGCTGTCTGCAACTGCGATTTTACCCTTATGTTCACGCTTCGGGCGCTCTGGTTTGTCATGCAACAACAACAGGTTATGCTGGCTCATTATCCTGTAAAGACGTTTGGCATTCACAGGTGGATGTCCCTCTGAGCGACGTTGCTTGGGCAGGATGCCCCACACGCGTCGATAACCATAACTCGGCATATCGCTGATAATGTTGAGGATAGCCGACAGTATTTCAGCGTCAGCTTCGTTATTACGCCGGTTACCGCGCCTGTCCAGCCAGTCGGCAGAACGGTTCATCCGCAGTGACAGCTGCGCACGCGACACGCCCATGGTGCGGCTGACCAGGGCTATTCCCCGTCCTTTTGCAGCAAGGGCGCGTGCGCTATCCATTTTCGCGACTGACCGTACTCCACTGCTTCTTTCAGGATCTCAACTTCCATTGTCTTCTTGCCCAGAAGGCGCTGGAGTTCCCGAACATGTTTCAGTGCTGCTGCAAGCTCAGAGGCAGGAACGACTTCCTCCCCGGCCGCAACGCCAGTGAGGCTGCCTTCCTGGTATTGTTTCTTCCACTTGAACAGCAGGCTGGGCTGGATACCATGCAGACGAGCGACGTGGGAGACATTCATTCCTGGCTCCATCGTCTGCTGGATAAAAGCGATTTTCTCCTGAGGAGTCTTACGTTTGCGGGCTTCTTGCCCTAACAGGATCCCGGTCATCTCAAAATTGGCGTTAGTGTTAGACATATATTCAAGCCTATCTCTTATCTGGAGATACAGCTACTGTCTGGTGTTTCAGGGGGCTACATCAGTACTTAAATCCTAATCTCTGCAAAAGATATATCAATGCTTATTATTTAAGTAATCGGTGATGCCTCCAATTAGTAGAGCATGTATTTTCCGATAAAAGCACCGATGACTTTTTCATGTAGCTCAACAGAGCGGGAGAAGCAGATGGTTCTGCGAGCCAGACACTTGATTCGGGTTCTCAGTGTCAGGTTGTTGCACTCAATACGCTGAGTAAAGATTTTGCCGGTCAGGTGCTTCGCTTTCGTGAGCTCTCTGACATAGCTGCCCCATTCATCTGTGGTCAGCATACCGATGTTAAAGGGGGTGAGCAGTGCCAGTAATTCGCGGCAGGTTGCATCGGTTCGTGGACCAAACGTGTATGCCAGTACACTGCCTGTTTTGGGGTCGAGTCCGTCAAGGTGGTGTAAATTCAGTTACAGCTTTCCGGTCCGGCAATGAGCCTGTTATGCGCTGATTGGCAGCGCGTCGATTACTTCGGTTTCAGCGAGCTGGTCTATCTCCGCCATGCTGTGTTGCGGCAGGTAGCGGTTCTGCAGCAACCATTCTTCATTCTGCTCCGTCAGGACCGCACCCAGAAGCCGTATGATGCTGTCTTCGTTGGGGAAGATGCCCACTACGTCGGCACGCCGTTTCACCTCTTTGTTCAGGCGCTCCAGCGTGTTGGTCGAGTGGATTTTCACCCGGTGCGCTTTCGGGAAGCCGAAGTACGCCAGCACGTCCTATTCCGCTTCGTCCATCATCTCCGTAACCGCCGGGAAGGTTTTCTCCAGTTGGGCCGCAACCTCGCGCCAGGTGGCATGAGCGCTCTTCTCCTCTGTCTGTACGAACACCTGCTGCAGAGCGGCGCGGACCACCGACTGGCTGGCCCTGCTGACCCGGCCCAGCACGTTGCGCATGAAGTGGACCCGGCAGCGCTGCCAGCTGGCAGAGAACACCTGCCGTATCGCCGCCTTCAGGCCGCTGTGCGAGTCGGAGATAACCAGCTTCACGCCTTCCAGACCGCGCTCCTTCAGGCTCAGCAGGAAGGCAAGCCAGAACGCTTTGGCTTATGACTCACCAATGCCCATCCCGATTATCTCCCGGCGACCGTCCGAGCTGACCGCGCAGGCGATTATTACCGCCACGCTGACCACCCGACCGTTCTTGCGGACCTTCACATAGGTCGCATCCAGCCACAGATAGGGCCATTCTCCTTCCAGTGGTCGCTGCAGGAAGGCCTGCACGCGCTCATCGATACCGCGGCAGATGGACGACACCTGGCTGCGGGAGATACCGGTCATCCCCATCGACTGGACCAGCGCATCGACCTTGCGGGTGGAGACGCCATTTATCCATGCTTCCTGGATAACCGCATTGAGCGCCTTCTCCGACAGCCTGCGGGCCTCGAGAAAGGGTGGGAAGTAGGTGCCTTCCCGCAGCTTCGGGATACGCAGGTCCAGCGTGCCGAGCCGGGTGTTGTACTGCCGGTCACGGTAGCCGTTGCGGTAGGTCTCGCGCTCATCGCTGCGCTCGTGAGGCTCTGCGTTGATGCGCTGAGTGACGTCGGCTTCCATGATGCGGTTGAGCATAATCTACCCTGTTTTGGTGTTATACGCATACCAGAGCCAGTGTTGCCGGGCCTTACTGCCAACAAAACTCCATTGCTCGTCGAGTTCACAGATAAGCGCCACATCAGCATGGGCCACTGGCGATGACGTTATTCGTCGTGGCGAGAGTTTTTTAAAGTCCGGATGACGGTATTGATATCCACTTTCAGCGTCCGGGAGGTATCGCGAACTCCGGCACCGTTGAAGGCCATTTCGGTGATCTGCTCTTTAACCCCCGGCTTACGGGCCTCGTATGAGTAAGTGAGCTGAAACACGCAGTGGCAGTCCTGGCAGCGGAACCGGTCGTGTCCGTTCGGGTTCTGCACGTGACGATAAACCTGAGCAGACTGACAACGGGGGCAATTAACGGTAACGCTGGCCATGAGTAAACCTCAAAGGCGAGCATTATACATCGAATTCAACCAATTAGAGGCATTACCGGCTATTTTTATCTTGCAGAGTTCATTTTCTTCTGTGCATTTTAATCCACATGTTTTGTTTTATTTGCACATTGGGGTGTTTTTTCTGCTTCCCTGCCGGCACGTAAAATAGGCAAAGGCTTGCTTTAATGTGTTTTCAGGGTGTCTATTCCATCGGTTTCTCTATAGATTACGCGACAAATTATTTTTTATTAAGTATTATTAGCTTTAACGTAGTTTTAAACTTGCTAATTGCTGATGGTGGAAGAAAATGAATAACGTCTCTTCATGGAGTGGAAAAGTTTACACAGATAATCCCTTGGGAACCTCAACAGAGATTGAGGTACAGGCAGGACAGTACCTGACAGTGCTTGCAAAAGGATGGGCGAAATATGGCAAGGAAGAGTACGCTATTATTTCACCGCAAGGGCGGATTCCAAGGTATTCAACAGACCTGAGATTATCAAAATCATCGTTGTTAGTAGTTATTAATGATATTTTTCAGCCTGTTGAGGGTTATCTCTACAAGTGGCTGGTTCCGGTATCTGGAGTGGTTAAAATTGTTTTCTCAGATAATCCTGACATGTACACAGATAACACCGGCTTCTTTGATGTTGAGATTTATATAGAAGACTGACATACCACATACCAGAAACATCTGTTTAGCCCAGCCTGATGAGGTTAAGTCTATGATAAAAATGAATATTTTGGTTTTTACTTTTTATGCATTTTGCTTTGCTACTCCAAATATTACTTTGGCAAAGGATTTTTCTCTTGGCTACAGTTTAACAAGTGCTAACGGCTATAAGATGACGGGATATAATGTCGTTATATCTCCGATTGATTCTTTTCCGGTTTCAGTATCAGGAACATTTTCACATAATGAAAGCCGATACAAACAAAAATATGCATCTCTTATGCTTGGTACTTCATTGACAAACGGTCTGGAGTTTACTCCATTTATAGGTGTTGCTGCCACATCTAATGTAAGTTATAACCAACGCCATGAGTTATATGGTCCCGCAGCAGGGTTTACTTTAGCCCATAAATTTTTAGAGAATATGATTTTATACACCGGATGTGAATTCGCTTATGTCTATTCCGATTCAGTACGGACATGTTCAGTTGGCGTTGGAATAAGCATGTGAAAATATCTGAACAAGGCAAGTAATACAGTAAACACGCTCATGCTAAAACCTTTTGATAATTAGAACTGCCACTGAATGTTGGGGTGGGATTGTTCGGAACTGCAGGTGGTGTTTGACTACCAACCGCTGTGTGCTGCCCAAGTACTTATAAAGTAACACTTCATTAGGCTTAAAATCTACATTGTTGGTAACCCAGACCGCCAAACTGAAATTTTGCTTAAAGTTCAATTTAACGTTGAAGAGAATAATTATGTGACCAAAGACTGAGTATATAAAAAGTTTCTGTGTGACGGGCTTTCCCTTCGTACGAGAAACATTGATGAGTCCAGTTCTAAAACCGCAAGAATTCCAGGTCTTTGGATTCGCTTTTACTCAGAGAGAGTGACAGAGAAGATAAACAAACTGTTACCTCATGCTCAAGTTTTTGGTGTTTACTCCGCTTATGAAACTGACGCTTCCAGCTTTTATGATTTAACCATTGGTGTCTCTGTTGATAAGACAAATTTAAATGATTCATTTTAAAATAATCCAATATGCGAAATGGAATTTATTTGCGCGTATACTCATTTATATTTTTATCTGCGGTGAATCCTCCTACGCGGAGGGGCTAATACTGCAGTTGTACTGAACCGTTATACTAGCGAGTCACGGTTGCTGACCAACGACTTACTGTGAGGCACCTGGCGCCGAACTCCTTCTTAATCAATGTTTACATACTTTGCACTTTCAGATGCGATGACGTGAAATCCAGCGTTACCCAGCAACATCGTATTTTCCTGATAGCCCATCCCTTGGGCTTTTTCCTGTAGCATGTTGGCTTTTCATTTTTAAACATTTATTTGTTTTTATTTCAGTATTTATGATTCCATCAGCACGCTAAGCTTATATTGTGTGGTAAATGCTTCTTGTACGGAAGGGCGGAAAATTAAAGTGCTATCTGCAGGTATCCTCACGATTTCTAAGCTGGTGAGACATCATCGGGAGGCACCCGGCACCACATGCTCCAGTATCTAACTAATACGTACATAGTGTTTTCAGATGCAATGATGTGAAATCCTGCATTAGCCATAAGCATCATATTTGTCTGATAGTCCCGGGCCTTATTAGCTTGGAATACTCATTTATTGAAAAGAATTCCATTATTTTAATCGGGCGTACAGCGGTAACGGATGTGCGATAAAGGTGGCTCAATATGTATCAATTATTATTGACATTAGTTTTTATTGTTGTGATTTACGTTCTGCTTGAAATACCCTTTACATCTCTGACTGATGCCAGGAAAATTACCATGTTCAATGGTGAGAAACTCCACCGAAGGTACAGGAAAATCAAAGAGATGGTGAATCGCAAAAAATAGTTTCGTGATTAAAATCGCTTTTCCGTTCAACTGGTACGTTGGAAATGCTTCGTTCTATCACTGCATAACTTAAAACCGCATGACTGTTGACCCATATCAGTTATGTGGTTTTTATTTTACAAATCTATTTATTAAAATGTATCTTTGAAAAAGTAGACTCTCTGCGGTACGCTTTGGCGTATACTTTTCCCCGATTTTTCAAGCAGCGCGCCGGACGCTTTCCGGCCCGGACGGAGCCCTGGATGACACTGATGCCTGACGATGAACCAGAGCTGATCCCTCCTTCGGCGGTCATTCCGCCGGATGAGGATTTCCTCCCGGCGCTTGCCGGTGGTGAAGTCCCGATCAGTCCCGCCCGGGCCTACCTGCTTTCCCTGAATTCGCCCCGCAGCCGGCAGACCATGGCCTCGTTCCTTTGTATTGTCGCCGGCATGCTTGGCGCTTCATCCCTGGAGTCCTGCAGCTGGGGCAGCCTGCGACGCCATCACGTGATGGCCGTTACTGAGCTGCTGCGCGACACCGGCCGGGCCACGGCAACCGTTAACACCTATCTTTCGGCGCTGAAGGGAGTGGCAAAGGAAGCGTGGATGCTGAAGCTGATGGATGTAGAGAGTTTTCAGCATATTAGGGCGGTGCGCAATCTGCGTGGAAGTCGTCTCCCGCGAGGGCGGGCCCTGCCGCCTGAGGAGATCAGGGCGCTGTTTGGTGCCTGTGAGGCTGATGACTCCAGTATCGGGGTTCGTGATGCGGCGATGCTGGCCGTGATTCTTGGCTGCGGCCTGCGACGCTCGGAGGCCGTGGGGCTGGATTTGCGTGACGTTGTCACATATGAGCGGGCACTACGTGTGCTGGGTAAGGGCAACAAGGAGCGCCAGGCCTACATGCCGGCAGGCACCTGGCAGCGGCTCAGGATATGGATCGATGATGTGCGCGGGGAAAAAGACGGACCGCTGTTCACCCGCATCCGCCGGTTTGATACCCTGACTAACGACCGGCTGACCGACCAGGCGGTGTACCATGTCCTGCAGGTGCGCCAGCGCCAGGCCGGAATAGCGAAATGCGCCCCGCACGATTTAAGGCGCACTTTTGCCACGGCCATGCTGGATAATGGTGAGGATTTAATCACGGTGAAGGATGCGATGGGCCACGCCAGCGTCACCACCACCCAGCAGTACGATCGGCGAGGGGAAGCGCGCCTGCGTACTGCGCGCGACCGTCTGGATCTGATATGAACTTAACAAGGTATCAAGATGTTAAGTTAACAAGATACCAGATTATGATGCTCGCAGGCAGCGCAATTTTCTGGAATGGTGCCGCAGCGGAACTTCCGTTAAAGTAGTTCTGTCGGCTATCCTGCTTCCCCTTCTGAACCGGGGTGGTTTGGATATGCGGGATGGCCGGTCCTTTTCGTTCTTTCGCCTGGTACCAGATGCGATTATGAGGATTATGAAGCGTGAAAATCTTCTGCAACTTCAGGTTTAAATCGTGGTGTGCCCATACGCTCCTCCTTCTATCTCAAAAGTGGATTACTATGAACTGGCTTAGATTTGGCAAGGCCTGTGTAGTCCGATTCCTCCCGGCGTTATTGAAGCCCGCAGCAAAGCGATTGACGTACAAACTGAGCCGTTCATCAGAAGCCCGAACAGTTGTCCGAACTTCAAATCGTATTTGCAAGGAGGGGTATAGATGAGCGTGTCAAATCAACGTTGTGCAGGCATAGATGTTTCAAAAGGTACTCTGGATATTGCAATCAGCAATATTGCCAGCCAGTTCACTGCTCCATATGGAACTGATGGTTTTACTCAAGTTCTCAGAGAGTTAAAGAGAAATGAAACAAGGTTGATCCTCATGTAAGCGACAGGGGTCTGGAGTTAGGTGTGGCTTGTTATCTTCAATCAGAAGGCTTTGACGTTGTCGTCATTAATCCCCGCCAGGCTCGAGATTTTGCCCGTGCAATGGGCTATCTGGCGAAGACTGATCGTATAGATGCCAGAGTATTGCTTCAGATGTCGGAAGTTATTAACCAGCACCCGGAACGGAAACAGTACATTCGTCCCTTGCCTGATGCTCACAGGTAGATTCTGGCTGCGATGGTGCTTAGACGCAGACAGCTAACAGCTATGCTTACAGCCGAGCGAAACCGATGGCATCCCTCGCATCCTCTGAGCCATGCAAGCATTAGATCAATTATTTCGGCTCTGAAGGGCGAGCTGGCACGTATTGAAGGTGAAATGGCGATTCACATCAAGGAGCATTTCAGTGCATTATCCGAGCGTTCTGAACGCAGTTAAAAGCGTTGGAACTGCCACAGTCGCCGTGCTACTGGCAGAAGTTCCGGAACTTGGCTCACTGTCACGACGAGAAATTAGCGCCCTTATTGGGGTTGCTCCAGTAAACAGAGATTCCGTTTTGCTTACTGCCGGGTCTCAACTCTGGAGCAAACAACAGAGAACCAGCGCAGAGAAATTGAAGTGGCGGGTTTTGCCATCAGACCCCAGAGATTTGTGGAAGAACATATCAGTGGTTCGGTTGCGGCATCTGAGCGGCCAGGATTTATCCGTTTGCTTGATCGCATGGAAAGTGGTGACGTGCTGATAGTCACCAAACTTGACCGACTGGGCCGCAATGCGATGGATATAAGAAAAACAGTTGAGCAACTGGCCGCTTCTGATATACGAGTGCATTGCCTTGCGCTGGGCGGTGTTGATCTCACCAGTCCTGCCGGGAAAATGACCATGCAGATCATCTCGGCTGTGGCAGAGTTTGAGAGAGACTTATTACTTGAGCGCACATACTCGGGTATAGCAAGGGCAAAAGCAGACGGAAAAAGGTTTGGCCGCCCTTCAAGCCTAAATGAAGAACAGCAACGGGCAGTGATTGATCGTTTAAACGCCGGAACCACCATCAGCGCAGTTGCTCGGGAGTTTAATACATCCCGGCAAACAATAATCCGGGTTAGAGAGGGTAATCAGAAACGCAATGCTGTATTACCGGATTACTGAATGCTTATAATTAAGATACCGACCTGAATCAGATGTAAACACAACCGATGGAGTAAAAATGAAAATACCTGCAATTTTTCCGGTCTTAGTGATGGGGCTGTCCTCATTCTTTGTATCCCAGCAAGCGATGGCGCATGCTCATCTTAAGACTGCTGTCCCCGGCGATAAAGCTGAACTAACAGAGTCCCCTAAACAGCTGGCATTGAGCTTTACAGAATCTCTTGAGCCCTCTTTTTCCAAAGCGGAATTAAAAAATGCAGACCGCGATATTATTCCGACCGTAAGCGTCACAATTAGACCGTCTGTGCAGCAGGCTCCGGTTCCGGGAAAATAGTGTCCATCATTTTTTAATGGACACTATCGCTTGAAACACCGGACATGGCTTCTTGAGGTACTTCGCCTCCACTTTGAAGAAAAACTGCCGCGCATTGAGGCCGGACGCCGGTTAGGCATCCCCAAAACCACGGCCTGCGATCTCTTTGTTCGCTTCAGGAAAGCCGGTCTCTCCTGGCCTTTGCCGCCACGGATCAACGCAAAAAACCCGGATAAACGCCTTTACCGGCAGAACTCCCGAAAATCGTCCATTCTTCCCGTAGTCCCTGCGCTCTGCGAAATCCCTGTCGCCCGCAAACGACCACGACGTCCCAACTTCCCCCGCGACTTCAAAATCGCACTGGTGGCGCAGTCGATGCAGCCCGGCGTCAGCGTGGCACAACTGGCCCGTGAAAATAACATTAACGACAATCTCCTGTTCAACTGGCGACGTCGTTATCAGCAGGAGCTGTCAGGGACTCCGGCCAGCACGCCAGCACTGCTCCCCGTGACGCTGACCGCTACCGAAAGGCAGGTCAGCCCGCTGACACCCTCTGCGGAAGAGTCTCCCTGCTGCGAACTGGTTCTGCCCGCCGGTACGCTGCGTATTAGTGGAAAGCTGACGCCAGAGCTGCTGCAGATGCTTATCCGGGAAATGCAGGGAGGATGCCGGTGATATCACTCCCTGCGGGCTCCCGCATCTGGCTGGTCGCCGGCGTGACGGACATGCGCAACGGCTTCAATGGCCTTGCTTCCATAGTGCAGAACACGTTACGGGATGACCCCTTCAGCGGTCATCTGTTCATCTTCCGGGGGCGTCGCGGCGACATGATAAAGGTGCTGTGGGCGGACCGGGACGGCCTGTGCCTGTTCACCAAACGCCTGGAACGGGGGCGCTTCGTCTGGCCGGTGACCCGCGACGGCAAAATCCACCTGACGCCGGCGCAGCTGTCCATGCTGCTGGAAGGCATTAACTGGAAGCATCCGCAGCGAACGGAACGCCCTGGAATACGCCTGTAACCTGCTGTAAAGTGGGGTTATGGAGACCTCATACCCTGATGAAAACGCCCGGCTCAGGGCGCTGCTGCAGGAGCAGCAGACCACCATCCGCAAAATGGCGGAGTATAACCGCCTGCTCTCACAGCGGGTGGCGGCGTACGCCAGCGAAATTAACCGGCTGAAGGCGCTGGTCGCTAAGCTGCAGCGGATGCAGTTCGGCAAAAGCTCCGAAAAGCTGCGTGAGAAAACGCAGCGCCAGGTGCGCGAGGCAGAGGAGCGCATCAGCGCCCTGCAGGAGGAGATGGCGGAGGTGCTGGGAGAGCAGCATGACCCGGTACTGCCCCAGCCGCTGCGCCAGTCTTCCTCTCGCAAACCGCTGCCGGCATCGCTTCCCCGAGAAACCCGCACGCTGTCGCCGGCAGAAACCGCCTGTCCGGAATGCGGTGGCGAGCTCACTGCGCTGGGCTGCGACGTATCGGAGCAGCTCGAGCTTATCAGCAGCGCCTTTAAGGTTATCGAAACGCAGCGGCCGAAGCTGGCCTGCTGCAGCTGCGACCACATCGTTCAGACACCCATGCCTTCAAAACCCATTGAGCGCAGCTATGCGGGGCCCGGCCTGCTGGCGCGCATCGTCACGGCGAAGTTCGCCGAACATGTGCCTCACTATCGTCAGTCAGAGATATACCGTCGTCAGGGTGTTGAACTGAGTCGTGCCACGCTGGGGCGCTGGTCCGGCGCGGTCAGCGAACTGATGGAGCCGCTGTACGACCTGCTTCGCCAGTACGTGCTGATGCCGGGTAAGGTGCATACCGACGATATCCCTGTGCCGGTGCAGGAGCCGGGCAGCGGCAAAACCCGCACGGCCCGGCTGTGGGTCTACGTCCGGGATGACCGTAACGCGGGGTCACAACTTCCACCGGCGGTATGGTTCGCGTACTCGCCGGACCGGAAAGGCGTGCATCCACAGCAACATCTTGCCGGGTACAGCGGTATCCTGCAGGCGGACGCGTACGGTGGCTACAACGCGCTGTACGAAGACGGCCGCATCACCGAAGCGGCGTGTATGGCACACGCCCGCCGAAAAATCCACGACGTCCACGTCCGCCTCCCAACAGATATCACAACCGAAGCACTGAGGCGCATCGGCGAACTGTACGCCATCGAGGCGGAGATACGCGGCAGTCCGGCAGAGGAAAGGCTGGCGACCAGAAAAGCCAAAGCCATACCGCGGATGCAGTCGTTGTATGACTGGATACAGGAACAGATGAAGGTGCTGTCGCGCCACTCGGATACGGCGAAGGCGTTCGCCTACCTGCTGAAGCAGTGGGACGCGTTAAACCTGTACTGCAGCAACGGGTGGGCGGAGATCGACAACAACATCGCGGAGAACGCACTACGTGGCGTAGCCCTGGGCCGGAAGAACTGGCTGTTCGCGGGTTCAGACGCGGGCGGTGAACGTGCTGCGATCCTGTACTCGCTGATCGGCACCTGCCGGCTGAATGGTGTGGAGCCGGAGGCGTGGCTGCGCTATGTCCTGGGACATATCCAGGACTGGCCGGTAAACCGGCTGCGCGACCTGCTGCCGTGGAAAAGCGATCTCACATCTGCATAAGCGTCAATACGGTCTGGATGTGACGCTTACGCATAAGCGTCAATACGGTCTGGATGTGACGCTTACTTCCGACCGGTAAACCAGCCCTTGATCCAAAAGACAAAGCGACGTTAATAGTGCCTGTGAGCACGACGCTCGATAAAGGACAATATGAAGTCGACTGGACAGCTCTTTCAGTAGATGGTCATAAAACACAGGGAAAATAGGGGGTTGGGGAGCAACGGAGCAGTAAACGCCGTTAAGAGGTCAATTTAAATGGCCATTAATTTATTAATCAATAAATTATGTATTTTCATTGAAAGCTCTCAATTCACCCTTGCTGACGGATTCCGGCACTGTAAATGAATAGCGCCCCTGCATATTGATATGCCCACACTGTAACGGTGAAAGTTTCTCAACGTCTGAATCCAGAACCGGATAGCCCTCATGCCTGAGCTGCTGAATTGCTGCATCCATGTATATCGTGTTCCACAGAACAATAATATTGAGCACCAGACCTAACGATCCAAGCTGGTCTTCCTGGCCTTCACGGTAAGCCTGCCTCAGTTCTCCCCGCTTACCATGAAAGACATTTCTGGCCACTGCGTGGCGACCCTCTCCACGGTTGAGTTGTTGCAACGTTCTTCGCCGTTTGTTTTCATCGTCGAGGTAAGTCAACATATGGATAGTTTTATCCGCGCGGCCTATTTCGGCTATAGCCTGCGCCAGACTGGTTGGCCTGTCGCCCGTTTGCAGTGTTTTCATTATGGACATTACGTTCAGTCGTCCAAGTTTGAGGGACGCAATCAGCCGCAGAATATCATCCCAGTGTGGCTCTGTTTTTTTAACAAAATTAAGCCGATGCGAAGATATCGCGTTAAACGGGCCGTAATCTGCTTTAGGATCGGTGCGCCAGAATCTGGCTCCCCCCGTGTCCGCGATCCTTGGACAAAAACGATATCCCAGCAGGCGGAAAAGCCCGAAAATAACATCGCTGTATGCACCCGTATCGGTCATTATCTGGTATGGCATTTGATCCGTTTGTTGATCCAGCACGACAGCCAGGATGACCAGGCTATCCCTGAGCGTTCCAGGAACAACGATGTCGTTTATCCCCGAATACTGATCAGATATCAGGTTGTACCATGTAACCCCACGTCCTTCTTTGAAGTATTTAGGGTTGGGGCCGGCATGTACCGTGCGCACAGGAACAACAAATCGCATACCATCGGCTGATGCCACCTCACCACCACCCCAGATATTCGCTAGGGGAACGCCACTTTGTGCTGCGACAAGAATGGCGTTGGCTGCCAGAATCGTTTCGTCCCTGATGTAATTGCTGTCTGTCCAGGTCAGACGGTCACGCTTCAGTGCCGCGACATCATTGCGTATGAAGGGCTCCGGACCGGTGTTACAGGCTTCTGCCATCAGCATGGCGCAGATGCTGATATTCAGGTCAGAGACGCGGGAACTTTGCTCAGATGAATGGGTAAAGGCACCGGTGAAATGTGTCCGGGCATCGATTTCCAGTATCAGTTCAGGCAAATCAACGCGTGGCAACATGTCGGCCACCCGCTGCCGCAATGCGATCAGTGATGGTGTTTCTTCAATGGCATCCAGAGGACTCAGGATAAGCTCAGTTTTATCGCCATTTTCCGCAAATCTGACTGCCGGGTTTTCCGGTAGTCGGTCCAGCACAGCGCGATATGTTGAATCCAGCTCTGTTACAATAGCCGACAGAGTGGCACCTGGTGCTGATGATAATCCCAGAGAGCGGCAGATTATTGGACGCAGAGCTTCCCATTCCTTACCTTCGATGAGCCCTGTCCGCGGATCTGCATAACGCCAGCTGGGATTGACATAAATATCCCGTTTTTTCAGTGTAAGCTGAAGTTCCTTGAGTGCACAAAATGTATAGGCGTGAAAATCAATACTGCCATCTTTTCTTATCACATGTTGTTGCCACGGTTTATTGATTATTTCGCGAGGTGCATCATTATCTGTTTTTTTCTTTTTTAGATTAACTTCAATCCAGCAAAGTGCTTCAATTAATGTTTCAGCTGAAGTATTGCCTTCAAAATGTATCCTGGAAAGTAAATCAGGTAAAAAACGCCGTACCGTTTTGAATTTAGCATCAAGCTCATTGAAGTAAACGTTATTAGCTGGTCGAATAATTGATGTCACATTATTTACAGCATGTTTCAGTACATCTTCAGGAATAATATTGAAAATATTATCACGAACATCAGTATCAGGTAACTTGTCGTCAAGGACCATCCGACATGCTTTTGCCAGTATTTCTGCTGCGCGATCCAGATCTTTAAGCGTTCGCTGGCGGTTCCGTTTATCTGCCTGAACAGCTTCATTGAACAGATCCCGGAGTAGTGCTTCAAGTAATTCAAGTGCATCATCCTGAGCCGTCGCCTCCATACAGCAGGAGAATGCAACAAGCGTAGCCAGTTTTCTTTTTTCTGGTAAGCGCTGAAGCGCTGTTGTTTTAGCTGTTGAGGCATAACGGGCCAGGGCAGCAATACGGGTATCCGAAACTGGCGTAATTGCTGGTAATGTCACTCCCAGGTTACGTATTGTCTGAAGGCGGCCTATCGCCTGCACCAGTGATGTGGCATTCACTTTAGTGGGGCCGGTACGTAACTGATCGAGTAACGAATAGCGGCTTCCGGCTGGAACCGAAAGAAGCTCCAGAAGCCGTTGAGCCTGAGAGTCATCAATGCAGGCCGCCAGTGAATACCAGAGCCGGTTTTCAACCCTGTTGCGTAACCGGGCTATATAGCGTTCGAGCAACGAATATCCGGGTAATAATACTTTATGTGATAAAAGCCATCCGGTACATCTTTCAAAAAGAATACCCGGACGGCTCGTTCCGGCCCAGCATAAAGAATATAACCAGCGGGTCAGTGAAAACGCCACGCGGGTGTCGGTAAACTCCGTGTAACCATATATTTTTGTAATTTCATCTATATGTTGTCGACGTTGCTTTCCTGAGTTATATATATTAACCTGCTTACTACCACTCTCAATATGTAGTTGCTCTGCCAGAAAATCAATAACAGCAACCGGAATTATTGTCGTTAAATCGGGGAAGCGACCGAGGTAACGGACTGTACATAATAATATGGCATAGCCCAACCGGTTATGGTCTCCCCGTTTTTCTGAAATATTCATCCGGTCAAAATCATCAAGGTGAAAATAGCGAGCCAGTGTTTCCTTTGTCAGTTCGCCATGATAGTTACCGTAACCTGCTTTTTGATCTTCGGAAAGAAAATTAACCGGCATCGTAAACCATCCTTAGTTCAGGGGCATCTCACGAATTTTTTTGCGATTGATGGATTGCCCAGACACGCTTGACCTGACTGATGCTGCATCCGGCCAGCGTGGCTGTGCGCTCAATGGTTAATCCGGACTGCCGAAGGGTAATGATACGCTCATGGGTCACGAGATCGGCCTTCCTGCCTGCGTATTTGCCTGCAACTTTGGCGAGCTGAACACCCTGACGCTGTCTTTCCCGCCGTATTTCGTAGTCATCTCGTGCGGTCTGAAGGGCAAGTTTCAGCAATAACTCCTGAACAGATTCAAGGACAATGCGGGAGACACCATCATTTTCTGCTACCACTTCTGACAAATCCACTATGCCTGGAATAGCCAGCCGGGCACCTTTGTCTCTGATGGAAGCAATCAGTTTTTCAGCTTCAGGAAGAGGGAGACGACTGATACGGTCAATTTTTTCGGCTATCACCACATCACCTGGCTGAAGGTCGGCGATCATGCGGAGAAGCTCAGGTCTGTCAGCTCTGGCACCCGATGCTTTTTCCCGATAAATACCGGCGATATAAAAACCACTGGCAATGGCCGTTTTTTCGATGTCAGCCTGGCGTGTCAGATCCTGCTCTGATGTACTGACCCTTTCATAGATGCGAGCAATTTTCATTTACGATAGCCAAAATGAGTATAGTTGATTTGGCTATCGTAAAAGAGGGGGCTAAAAATGGCAATCTTCGATGTAAATTGGCTGGTTAATTTTTGGCTATTTATAATAACTAGCTTCTGCAGATAAACGCTGTCCTCACTCTTGAGGAGAATCAGTAGTTAGCATTCAGAAAAATACACGGTGATTGCATAGCAGTGGCAGCCACCGCCCGCATAGCATTTAACTAACCATTATGCTTAAGCCTGACTATCCTGAAAGAATAAGCGCGTCAGTAAAGGCTGTAGTCTTATATATTAGAAACTTAAATTTACCAATAATTACAAAGCCTTAATTGGTTGTAATCACGATTGAAGAACAGGAATTATAACTATGACAATACCCGGAAAAACCTCTCTCCTTTCTACATGTGTTTACCTGGCTCTTTCTTCTGCCAGCCAGTCTTATGCTGCCTGTGACAATTATCTCCCCGACACGGGGCAAACCGTGGAGTGCGATGTATCCCCCCCCAATCCCGATCCCACCGCGATTGTCAGCGCCAGCGGCGTGACAGACGTCATCGTGAATATAACCTCCGGCAGCGAACTTAATGTCGCCGGCGCTGAAGCTATTTATCTTGGTGATGGCAGCAATATCACTAACGCCGGACAGCTGACAGGCACAACCGGCGTGCTGCTCCGGGAAGGGACAAGCGTGCTCAATAACAGCGGCGCTATCACCGGTACTACCGGGCCAGGGGTTCAGTTTAACGGCAGCGGAAATAATCAACTGACAAACAGCGGGACTATCCAGGGCAGCGCCGGTAGCAATGCGGTTGTCTTTGGCAGCGGCAATGATTCACTCATCATGAACGGTGGCACCATTACCGGCGATGTCGATTCTGGCGACGGGGCCGACAGTGTCAACATCAGCAACGGCACTATCACCGGCACCCTCCAGCAGGGCAATGGCATTGACGATTTTGTCATGAGTGGGGGCTCACTGGGCGCGCTTCAGCAGGGAGATAACAGGGATACGTTCACCATGACGGGCGGCACCATCGTGGGCGCTTTCGAAGATGGCGACGTGGCAAAGATGACCGGAGGAACCATTGGCCGTGTCAATATGAAGCTCGATAACAATATTTTTGATATGTCCGGTGGCGAGATAATCGGTAACCTGGTTACCGGCTTCGGCAATGACACCATTCTTGTCAGCGGCGACAGCGTAATCGGCGGAAACATTAGCGTCAGCGGTGGCACAGACAGCGTGACGGTCACCGGCGGCACGGTCAAAGGCGAAATAAGAATGAGCACCGGGAATGACCTGTTCCACTGGGAGAAAGGCACCATTCTGGGCAATATTATGATGGAGGCCGATAACGACCGGATCGAGTTGACGAACCTGGATGCCGTCTCTGCGGCCTCCTCCCCTCTTATAGACGGAGGTGCGGGCAATGATAATTTAGTTATGGACAACAGCGCATATGTTCACAGTACGGCAAACGTTCTGCAAGGTATTGAGCTCATTACTCTCAATAACGGTTCCACGCTGACGCTCAATAACAGTCCATTGCCGCTGGGCGATGCCAAAGACGATAACGCCAGCACCGGTTATACACTCGACGGTACCAGCACCCTCGCGATTCAAAACGCCAGCCAGACAGCGTTTAACAGTCACGTCAGCGGAACAGGTACGATAAGTACGGACACAAACGGCAGCGCCTTTAGCTTTACCGGCAACAATGCCGGGGATAATTTTGCCGGAACTCTGGCGCTGGGTGACAGTACCTTCGATCTCAATGGTCTGAATACGCAAGCGCTCAGCCAGGCCACGTTGCGGGCAGGAACTGACAGCATGACAACCGTAGGCGCTGGTGAACAGCATATCGGCGGCCTGACGTTTGCAGGCGGGACCGTCGATTTTGGTAGCGTCGCGCCGGGTAATACCCTGGCGGAAAACACCATTCAGACCAGCCGCGATCTCGATTTGAACGGCAGCGGTACGGTGAAAGTTGGCATCGACAATATGGTGAATGAATATCCGGCCGCCGCGAATAATTTGCCACTGCTCTCTCAGGATGACGCAAACACGACCATCAAACTGGCCGGTTCAGACGGCACAGTCACCGGCAACGGCGGCAGCCTGACGCTGGCCGACGCCAGTGGCAACATAATTACCGACAGTATTACCGATGCCATTCTTCAGAATGGCAATGCGGTTGCTCAGGGTACCTGGGACTGGCGTTTAAGCTCAGGTGAAAACCAGGACGGGCTGTATATCGCTTACGCCCTGAAGGAGGTGGAACTCCAGGGTACCGGCGCCGATGCCCTGATCCTCAACGGCCAGAACGCCTCAGGCAATGCGGCAGACCTGAGTGCAAAAATTACCGGCAACGGTGATTTGGCATTTGAGAATGCTGCAACCGATACGGTTTCTCTCTCTAATAAAGATAATGACTACACCGGAATAACTAATGTTCGCAGCGGTAATTTGCTAATGAATAACAACAGCGTTCTCGGCAAAACATTCCTTCTGAAAATGGCCAGCGACACCGCGCTAAATATGAATGGGTTTTCCCAGACGATTGGCAGCGTTGATACCGCCGAAAATTCGCAGATTGAAATTGCCGGCGGCAGCCTGACGGTTGACCAGGGTGGCACAATAAACGGCAGCCTGCTGGGCGCCGGAAACCTGACGCTTAATAGCGGCACGCTGGACATCAACGGCGCAAACGCCGCGCTGAGCGCCAGCACGCAAATCCGGAATGCCGGCACGGTCAATCTGACCAGCGCGGAGGGTCTGGGAAGCGGCGATATCGATAACGCCGGTCGGCTTAACCTCAATGGAGCCAGCGGCACGCTGCTCAACAGCCTGAGCAACAGCGGCGACGTGGATTTAGATACCAGCCAGATTACCCTGGTCGGGGATAACTCACAGTTCAGCGGTACGTTTAATATTAATGCAGACAGCCAGCTGACGGCGGGAGAAGCACGACATCTTGGCACTGCGGTCATCAACGATGCGGGCACATTAAATCTGACTACCGGCACCGACTGGACGCTGGCTAACAGCGTAACGGGAGCAGGCAACCTCGTTAAAAACGGAGCGGGCGTTGTCACCCTGACGCAGGCGAGCGCCGCCTATACGGGAACAACGGATATTAACCAGGGCGGCATTACCTTTGGTAGCCGCGGCCAGCCGATTACGCTGGCAACCTCAGAAGTTAATATTAATGATGGTTTCCTCGCGGGCAACGGCGCGATTGCCGGGGATGTAAATAATAAAAGCCTGCTTCAGGTCGGGAATAGCACAGCTTCGCAGGACAATGCAGCGCAGAATATCGCGACCTTTGCCGCCGTTCTGGCTGAGCCAACAACTGATGCGCTGACAATAGGCGGCAATCTGACCAACAGCGGCCAGATTCAGGTAGGCCAGACCGGGAGCGATGCCCTGGCTGGGAATACGCTCACTGTCAACGGCAACTATACAGGTAACGGCGCTCACATCGCCTTTAATACGGTACTTGGAAACGACGCCTCCACCACCGACCATATGACCGTCAACGGCGACACTGGCGGGACAACTTACGTAGCCGTGGCTAACGCCGGGGGTAGCGGGGCCAGAACTCTCAACGGAATTGAGTTGATTAATGTCGGCGGAAGTTCTGACGGCCAGTTCTTACAGGATGGACGCATTGTTGCAGGAGCCTATGATTACCGGTTGGGGCGCGGTGCGGGCGCTAACCAAAAAAACTGGTATCTGACTAATGACGCTGATGGCCCGCAAGGAGAAGTGGACCCAACCGATCCAACTAACCCTACAGAGCCGGGTATCCCTGAACCGCCTACAGGTAATAATGTCATGCTGCGCCCTGAAGCGGGCAGTTATACAGCAAACCTGATTGCGGCAAATACCATGTTTAATACGCGGTTGCACGACAGACTGGGGGAAACGCAGTACACCGACTCGCTTACTGGAGAGAAAAACGTCACCAGCCTCTGGCTCCGCCAGGTTGGCACGCATAACTCCTCCCGCTCAAATATCGGCTCGCTGAAAACTACCAGCAATCAGTACGTTGTGATGCTTGGTGGGGATCTGGCGCAATGGAGTAGCGATGGACTGGATCGCGGTCATCTTGGCATTATGGGCGGTTACGGCAACAACCAGAGCAACACTCGTTCCAGCGTGACAGGTTATTCAGCCAAAGGCCAGGTCAATGGCTACAGCGTCGGCCTGTACGGCACATGGTATGCAAACGATGCGGACAAAACAGGTCTGTATATAGACAGCTGGGCACAGTACGGCTGGTTTAAAAACACCGTTAAGGGTGAAGGCCTTCCCCAGGAAAAATACGATTCAAGTGGACTGAGCGCCTCTCTGGAGAGCGGCTATACATGGAAAGTCGGCGAATTCAGCGGCAGCAAGCAAAGCCTTAATTCAGTTTATATCCAGCCGCAGGCGCAGATAACTTGGATGGGCGTCAAGGCAGACAACCATACGGAGGGTAATGGAACCCGAATCGACAGCGACGGTGACGGAAATATCCAGACCCGCCTGGGGACCCGCGTTTTCCTGAAAGGCCACAGCAATATTGACGAAGGCAAAGACCGGGAGTTTGAACCCTTTGTTGAGGCGAACTGGCTGCATAATACCCGCAGCTATTCAACCAGTATGAACAGCGTCAGAATTAGTCAGGACGGTGCCCGAAATATTGGCGAGCTGAAAACCGGCGTCGAAGGCCAGCTTTTACGCAACCTTACGGCGTGGGGTAACGTTGGTCAGCAGGTGGGGGATAAAGGTTATTTCAATACGGAGGCTATGCTGGGAGTTAAATATAGTTGGTGATCCCAGTATTCAGCATTGAATGTCCGGGCTCATTTTGATATCGGCCCGGCAATATGTTTACTGCCCACTTTTCGGTGGGCTTTTGCTTTTCACTCAACGCAGCATACAATCAATTTGCTTGCACCTGTCCAAGAGTGACCATCGATTCGTTTACCTGATGGTATCGAATAAGTGGTTGATTTATTTTTAGCCACTTTAAATGACCGCTTAACAGCGTTTACTGTTCCGTTGCTCCCCAAACCCCAAATATACCTTTACTGTTAAGTAAAAGGCCGAAGTAGACATGTATCGTGCCAGTTTAAATGACACGATACATTTTTGAATGCGCTTGCGTTCCGGTTGTGAACAACAAACGCGCATTCAGTTATTCTGAATCATCTTTAGGGCCGAGAAAGTAAAACCCAAAAGGCAGCGACCCCACAATGGTGAACATAAGGCTGTAAATGGCCACCCATGCGCCCTGGATGATAAAGAGGGATATGTCCCAGGTTTCCATCGGCAGATTGTACTGGTCTTCTACGCCCTGGAACGCGGCTTGCGACACCACGCATACCGCAACGATAAACACACAAGCCACAGCAATAAGAAACTTTTTCCCCTCCGGGGTTTTGAGAATTTTAAACATAACAATTTCCTCATATTTTCTGAATAAACAACCCGGCCCTTTCGAACCGGGACCGGTCAGAATGTCACATTAATTTTGCCCCAGAATGTTCTTCCTGGTTCGTTAACGGAGGTATTGGCGGAGTAGCCAAAGCTACTGTTACCCGCTAGGTTGAGATGCTCGCTGTAATCCTTGTCCAGAAGATTATCGACACCGGCGCTCACTTTAAAGTACTTGTTCACGCGGTAAGCGGCGTTGGCGGAAACCACGGCAAAACCGGCGCTGCTGTCAAAATCTTTACCCACCACATTACCTTCATTAATCGCCACCCGATGCTGGCTACTGACCAGACGTATCAGCCCGGTACTGCTCCAGTTACCACTTTCCCAGGATAATCCCAGACGGGCTTCGAGAGGAGGCATTTGCGGAAGGGGTTTACCATCTTCTGTGTTCCTGCCCCAGGAATAGGCCAGACTGGCGTCGGTTTTCCAGCTGTCGGTCAGCTTATAGCTGACACCGGCTTCGCCTCCCATGATGGTGGCGTTGATGTTATCGACCTGGCTGATATATGCATCGTTGGGATCGTAGCGGAAAAGGATAAAATCATTTACGCGACCGACATAAGCAGAAACCCAGGCGTTTGTACGTTTGCCGGAATACTGTGCGCCAATATCAAGCTGGGTCGTTTTTTCGGTTTTCACTTTATCAAACGCGTCTGAGGTGCCGTCAGGCCCGAAGGTGGGGGAAAACAGTTCCCAGTAGTCCGGGAAACGTTCTGTATACCCAAGCCCGGCATACAGCATTAGCTGCATTTCTGCGAGGGTATGCTCGAAACGTACAAACCCGGCAGGAAGGGTGTCCGTTCGCTCTGAGGAGCCTTTCCCGGAAAAATTATCCACGAGGACACGATCAAGGCGAGCGCCCCCCACTAACTTGCTTGAATCAGAGGTATTCCAGGTGAGTTCACTGAAGAGACCATAATCATGGAAACGGGCATCTTTGACCCAGCTGTTATCCATTTTATTACGATGGGTATTCAGCTGGGTATCGGCGCCGCTTTTCAGCTCCACATCCGCCCACTCCCACGTGCCCATCATACGACCGCCAACAGTACGTCTGTCGACCTCCATCGCCATTGGCATATTCATATCCATTGACATGCCTGCATCCATTGAGTCACCCATGCCGCTTTCTGCCATTCCTTCCGACATACCTCCTGACATACCACCGCCGGGTGAACGAAGTGAATAGTTATCCATAATGTGGTCGGCGTAGTTGTAATAGACATTCGCTTCAAATTTCTGGAATACCTCCCCGATATTTGATTTTCCGAACCTGGCACCCAGGCTTTCTCGACTGAACTGGGAGCCGTCCATACTGCGCCCCGCATAACGCGATTCCCCGTCCCCTTTCCCTGCCGTCAGTTCAATCAGGGTATCTTTATCGGGCGTCCAGCCGAGCGCCATATCGCCGTTCCATTTATCCCATTTTGAGGGGACGCGATCGCCATTACCATCCTTATAGTCATCGGAACGCGATTTGTTACCCATGAGGCGCAAATATCCATCTTCGCTACCCAGGCTGATATCCGCATTCTCATCCCAGCGATTGTTCGAGGCAGCAAGCAGGCTGGCATTTCCCTGTACGCCGGGTTTATCAAAACGCGGCTGCTCGCGATCGAAACGAATTGTCCCTGCAGAGTTACCTGGCCCCCACAGGACCGTTTGCGGTCCTTTGGTCAACGTCAGAAGGTCAAAACTTTCCGGGGAGATATAAGAGCTGGGGGCATCCATTCGGGCCGGGCAGGCACCCAGCATTTCGCCATTATTGGTCAGGATACGCAGACGAGATCCGAACATTCCGCGGAAAACCGGATCGCCATTTGTACCACCGGCCCGTATTTGTGAAAAGCCGGGGATGGTTTTCAGGTAATCGGAACCATCACTTGCCGGGACAGGCTGACGCGGTCGTTTTGGGGACGTGACAACTTCCAGCGGCGATAAGGCGGGAGCCGTAACAACCATGACGGAATCATCCTCCATCGTTGCGTGATCGTGACTCTCCTGGGCATTAACGGCATTCGTCTGGAATGCCATCATAATCAGAACTGCAAGAGGAGTACGTACAAAGCGTTGAGTTTTCATTATTTGCCTTACTGTTTTTCTGGCGTAAGCAACCTTGCCTGTCCTGAGACAGCCAGCAGATTACGTCTGTTTTTGTGAGGAATTAATTCGCAGAAAGAAAAGCAGCAGGAGGGGCGCGGGCACGCTGAGGCGCCCAGGCGCGGAAAATCGGTGAGAAAATGGCCTGTAGATGAAGAGACAGACGAACGCAGAGTAACATCAGCCAGAGCATTACCGTCAGCACGAACTGGACGAAAGGCAGATGAATCAGTAATTGACAGTACCCACAGGCAATTTCTTCCATCGGGGACATAGCGTGTCCAGCCATTATGGGATGAACCATGGTGAGGTTTTGTTCGCAGTGTTCCGGCATAGCCATACCATGATGCTCAGGCATGGCAGTCGTAATCGCTGAACTCACACAGTCGGAATGGTGAACTAAAGATTTAGATATGACAGGCGCAATGAACAACATGGCTACTGAGAGCAATGCTATACATGCTGCAATGAAGAAGAAACGATTGCGCCCGTACAAAATGTTACCCGGTCATGACTATATGGGCGCTAGTGTATCTTATTTGATTTGCAAATGTTAACAGAACTCACCTTTTAGCTCATGATTGAAAAATCTGCTGACATGGTATGTTTAAGAGCTGCCAGTATGTCAAAAGAGTATTGAACAGCGGTAAATTTGATCTTGACCCGCCATCTCCAGACAGCTTTTGTATCTTAAGTTAACGATGCCCGCAGGCGCCGGTATTCTCTCGGGGAGTGATATCCCAGTGCGCTGTGCGGATGGTTTTCATTGTAATGATTGAACGCCTCAGCAAGGTTCTGCAACGCCGTTCGCACATTCGGTTTTGGCATGAACGCGATGTAGTCTTCCTTCATCGTCTTTACGAACCGTTCGGCCATGCCGTTACTCTGTGGACTGCTCACTGCCGTTGTGCAGGCTTCCAGATTCAGATCTGCGGCGAACTTGCGCGTGTCATGCGCCGTATACGCCGAACCGTTGTCCGTCAGCCACTGCACCGGCTTGTCCGGGAGCATCGCTCCGAAGCGCTTCTCCACGGCTCCCAGCATCACGTCCTGTACGGTCATGCTGTCATAGCCGCCGGTGCTCGCGGCCCAGTCTATGGCCTCTCTGTCGCAGCAGTCCAGCGCGAACGTCACGCGCAGTTTTTCGCCGTCGTCACATCCGAACTCGAAGCCGTCTGAGCACCAGCGCTGGTTGCTCTCTGCTACCGCGATTTTACCGTTATGCTCGCGCTGAGGCCGTTGTGGTTTGTCATGCAGCAGCAACAGATTATGCTCGCTCATCACACGGTAAACCCGTTTGGCATTCACCGGGGGAAGACCTTCATCGCGAAGCTGTCTCCGCATTATTCCCCACACCCGGCGATAGCCATAGCTGGGCATATCGCTGATGATACCGAGGATGCGCGACAGGACCTCTGCGTCTGCTTCCTCGTCTCGCCGGAGAGTGCGCCCGTCCTGCCAGTCGGCAGAACGGTGAACCCGCAGTGATAATTGCGCACGCGACACGCCCATGATGCTGCTTACCTGGGCTATTCCTTGTCCTTTGGCAACAAGGGCGCATGCGCTATCCATTTTCGGGCCTGTCCGTACTCCACTGCTTCTTTCAGGATCTCTACTTCCATCGTCTTCTTACCCAGAAGGCGCTGAAGCTCACGGATCTGCTTGTTTGCGGCGGACAGCTCTGATGCCGGAACGACATCTTCTCCGGCAGCAACGGCAGTCAGGCTGCCTTCCAGATACTGTTTTTCCACTTAAATAGCTGGCTGGGCTGAATGCCATGCAAACGAGCAACATGGGAGACGGTCATCCCCGGCTCCATGGTCTGCCGGATAATGGCAATTTTTTCCTGCGGAGTCTTACGCTTGCGGAGCTCCTGCCCCAACAGTATTCCTGTCATCTCAAAATTAGAACCAGTATTAGACATATGTTTAAGCCTATCTCTTATTTTAAGATACATCTACTGTCTGGTGTTTCTCGGGGCCGCCCCAGAACAGTAGACTGGCCCCATGAATCTCCAGACAGTTGGTATCACTTAAGTTAGTGATAGTCTTAATACTAGTTTTTAGACTAGTCGTTGGAGTTCGGATGATTGATGTTTTAGGTCCTGAGAAGCGCAGACGGCGCAGCGTTCAGGAAAAATCGCCATTGTTCAGCAGAGTTTTGAACCCGGAATGACCGTGTCGCTGGTCGCCCGTCAGCATGGTGTTGCTGCCAGTCAGCTGTTCCTGTGGCGTAAACAATATCAGGAAGGCAGCCTCACAGCCGTTGCTGTCACCAACGGTGCAAAACTGATCCACCCCAGCGGTTGAAAATTGATCCAGGGGTTAATCTGCTCCTCTGAATACAGGGGAGCTTATGATCACTTTTGAGATTCGTATGGAAATTAAAGTCCTGCACAAGCGGGGAATGAGTATCCGGGCCATTGCCAGGGAGCTGGGTATTTCGCGCAATACTGTCCGCAGCCACCTGAAAGCTAAATCTGAAAAGCCGCAGTATTCACCACGCCCGGCACCATCATCACTGCTCGATGAATACCGTGATTACATCTCTAAGCGGATCAGCGATGCGCATCCCTACAAAATTCCGGCGACCGTTATTGCCAGGGAAATCATGGAGCTGGGCTATCGTGGAGGGCTTACTATCCTGAGAGAGTTCATCCGCAAACAGACCCTGCCAGCACAGGCAGAACCGGTCGTTCGCTTCGAAACCGAGCCCGGACGGCAGATGCAGGTTGACTGGGGGACCATGCGAAACGGCAAGTCACCCCTGCATGTGTTCGTTGCTGTTCTGGGATACAGCAGAATGCTTTACATCGAGTTCGCCGACAACATGCGCTACGACACGCTGGAAGCCTGTCACCGCAATGCGTTCAGCTTCTTCGGCGGTGTACCGCAGGAAGTCCTGTACGACAATATGAAAACGGTGGTGCTGCAGCGTGATGCTTACCAGACCGGGCAGCACCGGTTCCATCCTTCCCTGTGGCAGTTCGGTAAAGAGATGGGCTTCTCTCCCCGCCTGTGCCGTCCCTTCAGGGCGCAGACTAAAGGCAAGGTGGAGCGGATGGTGCAGTACACCCGAAACAGCTTCTATATCCCGTTAATGACGCGCCTGCGCCCGATGGGGATCACCCTCGATGTTGAAACCGCAAACCGTTACGGCCTGCGCTGGCTGTACGATGTGGCCAATCAACGTAAGCATGAAACTATCCAGACCCGCCCCTGTGATCGCTGGGTGGAGGAACAGCAATCCATGCTGGCACTGCCACCGGAGAAGAAACAGTATGACGTGCAGGTTGATGAAAGCCTGATGACCTTCGACAGGCAGCCGTTGCATCATCCACTCTCCATCTATGACACGTTCTGCAGAGGAGCCGCATGATGGTCGAACTGCAACATCAACGGCTGATGGTACTTGCTGAACAGCTGCAGCTGGACAGTCTTATCGGCGCAGCGCCGGCGCTGTCGCAACAGGCGGTGGATCAGGAATGGAGCTACATGGACTTCCTGGAGCACCTGTTACATGAGGAGAAACTGGCCCGGCATCAGCGTAAACAGGCGATGTACACGCGGATGGCAGCCTTCCCGGCGGTGAAGACGTTCGAGGAGTACGACTTCACCTTCGCCACCGGCGCTCCTCAGAAGCAAATCCAGTCGCTGCGATCCCTGAGCTTCATAGAGCGTAACGAAAACATCGTGTTGCTGGGGCCATCGGGCGTGGGAAAAACACATCTGGCGATAGCTATGGGCTACGAAGCAGTACGGGCGGGCATCAAGGTTCGCTTCACAACAGCAGCGGACCTGCTGCTACAGCTGTCCACTTCACAGCGTCAGGGCCGTTACAAAACGACTCTCAATCGTGGTGTCATGGCCCCGAAGCTGCTTATCATCGATGAAATAGGCTATCTGCCGTTCAGTCAGGAGGAAGCCAAGCTGTTCTTCCAGGTCATCGCCAAACGTTACGAGAAGAGCGCGATGATCCTGACCTCCAACCTGCCGTTCGGGCAGTGGGACCAGACGTTCGCAGGTGATGCGGCCCTGACATCGGCGATGCTGGATCGGATCTTACATCACTCACACGTAGTCCAGATAAAAGGAGAGAGCTATCGACTGAAGCAGAAACGAAAGGCCGGGGTTATAGCGGAAGCTAATCCTGAGTAAACAAGGTGGATCAATATTAAACCGTTGGTGGTGACGGTTAGTGGATCACTTTTTACCCGTTGTTGACAGTTGCCGCAGGAGAACAGGTTGTACCCGCGTCGGAGCTGGCATCTGCGATGAAGCAAATTAAAGAGCTGCAGCGCCTGTTGGGCAAGAAAACCATGGAAAACGAGCTGCTAAAAGAAGCCGTTGAATATGGCCGACAAAAAAAGTGGATAGCGCACGTGCCCTTGTTGCCGGAGGATGGCGAATAAGCCTTGTCAGTCGTTGCCTCCGGGTCTCACGTGCGCAACTGCATGCCATGGCCCGTCGGTCGAAGGACTGGCAGGATCGTCGGTGCAAGCGCAAGCCTGATGATACTGACGCGCTGGCCCGTATCCATACCGTCATCGGCGATCTGCCCACCTATGGTTATCGTCGGGTATGGGCACTGCTGCGCAGACAATCAGAAACTGACGACATGGCGGTGATCAATGCCAAACGCGTATACCGCATCATGCGTCAGAATGCGCTGCTGCTTGAGCGTAAACCGGAAATACCGCCATCGAAGCGGGCGCATACAGGGAAAGTGGCCGTTGGAGAAAGTAACCAGCGGTGGTGCTCTGACGGCTTCGAGTTCAGCTGTGATAACGGTGAAAAACTGCGGGTCACGTTCGCTCTGGACTGTTGCGATCGCGAGGCACTTCACTGGGCGGCCAGTACTGGTGGATATGACAGTGAAACCGTACAGGACGTCATGCTGGGTGCCGTGGAGCGTCGCTTCGGTAACAGCCTGCCGACATCCCCCGTTGAGTGGCTGACAGACAACGGTTCAGCCTACCGTTCTTATCAGACGCGTCAGTTCGCCAGAATGATAGGACTGGAGCCTAAGCATACGGCGGTACGTAGCCCGGAAAGCAACGGGATGGCAGAGAGCTTCGTGAAAACGATGAAGCGCGATTACATAAGTATCATGCCGAAACCCGACGGGTTAACAGCGGTAAAGAACCTCGCGGAGGCCTTCGAACATTACAACGAATGGCATCCGCATAGTGCACTGGGGTATCGTTCGCCACGGGAATATCTGCGGCGACGAACCAGTAATGGGTTAAGTGATAAAAAGTGTATGGAAATATAGGGGCCAATCCAAACAGCGGTAAATTCGTAATGGCGTGTTTCATAGAGGCAGACATTAAAATCCGCTTTTAGCTCTGAACTGTCTGCTATTCTGTTCAAGAAATAGGCTTAGCGTAGGATATTTTCCGTTTTCCAAGCGGAGCCCGACTACCGTAAGCCAGGCTACCAGCGCCGGCTCGAAAGCCATTCACTTGCCGTTCCTGAGGTTCAGAAGCTGATTAGCAAAGAAACTGTCCCTCATTTTTCATGCGACATCACGGATATCCGGGGGATTTCGGCATCGAAATCTATGGATCATGATATCCGGGACATCGATGAGTTTCCCATACTAAGATGCCGTGAGCTGGCAAAACCCGTGGACTGAGGAGCACCTGCGGAAAAATATGGGGCACTGGGAATTACGGCTTGACAGGATGCGGTTTGCTGAATATCCGTGGGCAGAGCGGAGGCTCTACTGGCTGAACGACGGTGGTTCACACCATTTTGGCGCTGCCCTCTATCAGGCATGCCGCCTGGGCATTACAGTTCCGCTTACCGGCAGACTCTGTCGCTACAGTGTAAATGTGCCGATGATCACCGCTTTACGTCAGAAATGGCATCTTTATGCTATTCCAGCCGACGAAATTTTCGGCAGCTTCTTCGACGCCATGAATGCCTTTGAGTGCCCGTTTGGTCATTCCGAATTGCCGCGTAACATGCATGATACAGAGAAAACCGGTGTTGCTCTCAGTATTAGGCGACAATAACTCAGTCCGGTTAGCGCTGATTATTCTGGCCGATTTTGTAATCTGAGCACCATGTTCATGATCCCACAGGAAATGGCGTGACGCTCAATACTCATCAGGTCAGTTATTACATGACTCAGCGTAAAAAAGGTGTAACCCAGCATATCTCGGCCATGAAGGCCGGTATCTCTGTTCGCTCAGGTCGCAGGATCGAAAAAGATCAGTGGTCTAAAACCGGTAATCGTCACTGGCGGACACGTAAAGATCCGCTTGAGGCCGTCTGGGACAGCGAGCTTGTTCCCCTGTTGAAGGAAAGACCTGCTCTGATGCCCACGACCCTGCTGGAAATGCTGCAGGATAAATATCCCGGTCAGTACCCCAGCAGCCTTCGCAGGACGATGCAACGGCGGGTGCGCGAGTGGAAGCTGCAGTATGGTGCCGAGCAGGAAGTGATGTTCCGGCAACTTCATCAGCCTGGCCTGCGCGGCCTGTCGGACTTTACCGAGCTGAAAGGTGTAGTTGTCACCATCGGTGGCAAGTTATTGACGCATAAGCTGTATCACTTCCGCCTGGAGTGGAGCCACTGGAGCTGGATGCGGGTTGTACTGGGTGGTGAGAGCTTCTCTGCCCTGGCTGAAGGCCTGCAGGAAGCCCTCGGGCAACTGGGTGGCGTACCAACAGAGCATAAAACGGACAGCCTGCGGGCAGCATGGAAACACCAGGGTGAAGACGGTCGCCGCGAGCTGACTGAGCGCTATGCTGCCCTCTGCCAGCACTACGGTATGCAGGGCGTGCACAATAACGCCGGTCGTGGCCACGAAAATGGTTCAGTTGAAAGCGCCCACGGGCATCTGAAAAGACGGATCCGCCAGGCGCTGATGCTTAGGGGCAGTAACGACTTCAGCACCGTGGAAGAATACCAGGCCTTCATCACTCAGCAGGTCATGCGCCACAACCGCAACAACCAGGATCTGGTGAAAGAAGAGCGCCCCCATCTGAAACCACTGCCGCTGCGTCGCAGCGCCGACTATGACGAACTGACGGTGAGGGTCAGTAGCAGCAGTACCATCAACGTCAGGCACGTCGTCTACAGCGTCCCTTCCAGACTTGTCGGTCAGCTGTTACGCGTCCGCTTGTGGGATGATCGCCTGAGCTGTTACGTGGGTAGCAGTGAAGTGATGAGCTGCGCCCGCGTCAGGCCAGAAAAAGGGAAAACCCGGGCCAGGTGCATCGACTTCCGGCATGTGATCGACAGTCTGGCGAAAAAGCCTGGTGCGTTCTGCCATGCCACGCTGAGAAATGACATCCTGCCGGACGATGAATGGCGAAAACTGTGGCGTCGCCTGTGCAATCATCTGGAGCCAGAGATGGCTGGTCGCCTGATGGTACACGCCCTGAAACTGGCGGCGGGCTATGACGATATCTCGATCGTGGCACGGGGGATGGAACAGATGCTGAATACCCCGGGTGAGCTGGATCTGCACCGCCTGATGCGGTTCCTGGGGATAAAGGAAAAGGAGCTGCCGACAGTCAGTGTGGTTCAGCACAACCTGAGTAGTTATGAACAGCTGTTGCGCGGCAAAGGAGGTCTGCAGTGAGCAATATCCACCACCTTGAGCGTAGTCTGCGCAAACTGCGTCTGACCCGCGTCAGCGCTGAATGGCATGCGCTGGAGAAACGGGCTCTGGCAGAGGGCTGGACCCCGTCACGCTATCTGCTGACGCTGTGCAATGAAGAACTCCTGTGGCGCGAGAGCGAAAAACTGCGCCGCTATAAAAAGGAAGCCCGGTTGCCGGTGGCGAAAACGCTGGGTGAGTATGACTTCAGCCAGGTGCCGGAACTGAATAACGCTCAGTTCCGGCAGCTCTGCGAAACGACAGACTGGGTTGATGCCGGAGAAAATGTCCTGTTGTTCGGTGCCAGCGGCCTGGGGAAAAGCCATCTGGCGGCAGCGATCGTGGATGGCGTTGTAGGACTGGGCTACCGGGCCCGGTTCTACAGTGCCGGAGAGCTGCTGCAGGAGCTGCGAAAAGCGCGGACACAACTGAAACTGAACGAGCTTCTGCTGAAACTGGATCGCTACCGGGTGATAGTGATAGACGACCTCGGGTATGTCAAACGCGACAACGCGGAAACGGGTGTGCTGTTCGAGCTGATCGCCCATCGTTATGAGCGCGGCAGTCTGGTCATAACCAGCAATCATCCGTTCAGCACGTGGGGCAGCATCTTCGTGGATGAAACGATGGCGGTGGCGGCAGCGGACAGGCTGATCCATCACGGATATATGTTCGAGCTAAAAGGAGAAAGTTACCGGAAGAAGACATCGAAGGCAGTAACCAGCGTGGCTTAAAACCTCGCTCAATGGATGCGGCCAGAGTAGTTGGCGCCAGTCGGCAAAACTAGTTGACGTCTAATATCTCAGACTCGCCTGGCTTGAACGAGGCCATCCCAGAGCCAGTGCTGTTGCTGATGTACTCTCTGCTGCAGGCTTTCCGGATTTCGGTAAACAACTGAATCTGCTGTCCATACAAACGGCTGAAACAATATCCCTGGAACGACCTTAATCCCGCCTGAGTTTAAAATTTCAGTGTCGATCGGTTATTATTCTGACGGAAGCATGCTATGGCCCGGATTAATACCGACGCGAGCTGCATCGTATAACGAATTTTGATACAGGGAGTAGGCAAGCTTGACGCTGACAGATAAATCGGGCCATCTTGCATGGTGCGCCCTGGTGGCACTTGCGCTGGCCAGACAGGATGGTGGCGTTCTGTCGCCGGCACAGGAAAACCTCTTTCTCACCCGATGGCTTGCGACTGCGCTTAAGCAACGCCGGTTTTCGCGTGATGTTACACCCGATATCGAATGGCTTCTGAAGCAGGGGCGCCAGCTGGGCATCAGCGCGAAGCTGGCCAGCAAGCTGAATTACCTCTGGCGCTCCTGCACCGGTGAGTTGTCCGAGCAGAACGACCTGTTCCGGCTGACGTATGCCCTGGAAACAGCGAAAGATATGCACTGGAACTACCGTCTGCTGAGCGATCGGGAATGGTCCGGCCGAAATGCCGTGGCGCTCAGTGCGGGCGTGAACGTCATTTATCTGTCCCGGGACAACCTCGATGTCGCTTTTGACGACAGCGGCCGACAGATATATCCGCTGACAGCGCGTCTGACGGGGAATGTGGCGGGGGTGATTAAGCTGTTTAATCGCTGTGACTGGCACGCAGAGCCTGAGTCTGGTGCCTCCCTGCCCCACCAGTTTACGCTGATGGCCGGACAGGGAGTCTCAGGAAAGGATTAGTGGCGGATCTGCGCAAGGTCGTCTTCAGACAGACCGGTCATTTTCATGACGGTACTGCGATCGATACCGTTCTGCAGCATGGTACGGGCAATTTTAAGGGTAGCTTCACGCTCTCCTTTTTCAATACCGCGCTGTTCACCGAGCTGCAGGCCTTCAGCCCTGCCCTTCTCGATGCCCTTCTCGATACCCTTCTGTTCAAGCTGTTGTGCGATGGTCATGAGTGCGTCTCCGTGTTGCGGCACACGCTGTGCCAGTTCGCGTACAAAGGCTTCGGCGTCAGCTGTTTCGCCTGCCTGCACGATATAGTGTACCAGCGATATTACCTGGGATGAAGACAGATATCCGGCCAGCAAAATGGGTGCCAGCCGGTCAACCAGTTCAGCGAGGTCCCGCTGATGAATATGTTTCTGCAGCAAAGTCAGTGCGGCCATACTGCGATGGCCGGCGATTTCATCATCCGGAATGACGGTAACGTCTACCAGCGGGAAAGCGCTGCTGTAGAGCTTGCCTGCCAGCGCCGGATTGTCAAATTCATCCAGCCACCGGGTTGAATAAGGATACGGTCTGCGTTTACCCGTATAGAACAGCACCGGTATCACCAGAGGCAGTTTTTTATGCCCTGCCTCCAGGTGGCGCTGCATAGCGGCCACCGCATAGCGTATCAGGCGGAAAGCCATATGTTTGTCAGGCGTTGACTGGTGCTCGATCAGAACATGAATATATCCGTCGCCGGCTGTGGTTTTCAGACTGTAGAGGACGTCACTGAAATACTGGCGGAGATCTTCCTCTACGAACGAGCCGGACTCCAGCTTCAGTGTGCTGAGATCGCAGACTGAGCGCAGTTCTGCAGGCAGGTGAATTTCCATGAAATCCCGCGCAATATCCGGTTGCGTCAGGAACTGCCTGAACGTGGCATCGTGGGGAGTGGGTGTGCTGCTTTTCTTCTTCATCAGCCTGGCTCTGAAAAATGACCCCGATATGTTACCACTACTGGCTGCACGCTGCTCTATGAAGGTACATGCATTATCGCTAGTATCAAAATAGCTGAGAGAAGGCCGATCACCACAACATTAAACAGAGTGATTTTTAGCCTTCCGAGCGAACATGAAATTTCTTCTTTTTCTTTCCTGTTTGCCTGCTCTATGAGCCAGCGTGCATATGCATCATTTTTTTTAGTGGATGGCATAAGTTCTTTCTTCCTTGCCGGGAATGCCGGCGTTCGGTATCTAACTAACGCTGGCGCAGACTCTGATGACCGTCATTTTTGAAACTCCAGCCAGACGGGCTGTTTCCCGCAGCGATTTACCGTTGACCAGACGCAGAGTGCGTATCAGTTCATGTTTCTGCGCATCAGCTACCCTGCCCCGATATTTGCCCTCTGCTTTTGCCTTGCTTATACCTTCAGCCTGGCGACGTCGCCTGTCCTCGTAGTCTTTTCGGGCAATAGCGGCGAGCATATCCAGCATCATGCCATTTACGGCCTTCAGCATGCTACGGGTAAAGTCATCACTTACTGTGCTGGATAGCGCCAGATGGCTGGTTGGTAGATCAAGGCTGACGATGGCCAGCTGCTTGTCGGTGATTTGCTTTCTGAGGGTCTCCCAGCCCCCATCATCCAGACGGGTAAGCCTGTCGACTTGTTCAATGAGAATGATATCACCGGGTTCTGCATCTTCAAGAAGCCTGATTAGTTCAGGGCGGTTCATTGTCGTACCGGATACATTATCGATATACCAGCCAGCAATACGATGGCCATGTTGGTTTGCAAATGCCTTGAGTGCATTTTTTGCCCGACTGGCATCCTGCTCTGATGTTGATGCCCGGAGGTAACCAAAAACGAACATTATTTGCCCTTCTGGTAACATTTAAGTGGTCTTGTGTATTATGGTATCACTTATGTGGTCACAATAACATTCGTCGGTATCTTTGCTGATGGTATATATAGAGCATACCCCAATGTGACAGGCTGACGCGCCCGGTGGGCTTGTCCAACCCCTCCCCTGTTCAGAAACGAGTTCTGAACAGACTCACGGTTTGCGCTGCGGGTCAATAAAATTAAACACGATCACCCGAAATATTTTTTGGACACTTTTTCCGATCGTGCCTAAATGTCCAGGATTAATAGCATTTTTTGTGCGTTACTGAAGGGCCGCGACGAATGGACGAAAGTGGCAAAAATAATGCTGGACAGAATTACCTGTATGTCTAACTGCCGGAGGAATTAAACGAGAGGCGTAAAAAAGGCCGCTTGAGCGGCCTTAGCTGTTTTTAATAAATAGAAAATAGGCAACTATGCCAACACCTATACAGATGGGTGCATAAAACAGAAAATCATTATTGAACATGATTCACCTGCTGGATGTACGTTTAGGTTAAACATTATACCAGGCCAGATCCCGCCCAGCCAGCAGAACTGGACGGAATAACCTCCCTGTCCAGGTGGTGCGGGAATGAAACAGGAAGCAGCCAGAGTCCGCTGCTGATCTGCCCGGACACGTCGCCCGGAGCGCGGAATCTTGTTCAAATTATCTGGCTCGGTCGCAGGCGTTCCGGATGTTGGCCATCAGCTGCAGCTCAACGCCGGTGCGAACATAATTTGTTTTTTTACATGGAGTTAGGTTATTTTCATTACGAAAATTATCGGTGAGTTTTTTTGAGGGAAGCAGTCACGGCGGTGCGCTACGTGAATTCTGCGATTTTCGCAGGGGTGAAGGACGAAAGAATCTACGAGAAACATCAGAAAAAAAGACCGCTGACACGACCTTTCTTTCTTGAGTTCCTGAAATTAGCTTGCGGTTTTTTTAAAAAAATAGCTGTTCCTCATTCCAGCGTTCAGGAAATCCCATTGAAGCATAGAATAATTTAGATACCGGATATTCTTCGAATAGTGCTTGAACTTCTTCCCCAAATTTCTCAAAACCAAATGCACTCAACATTTTCTGAATAACGGCAAGTGAGGTATATATCCGATTAAGTTGATCTCGGTTTGTTACATTTGTTTTCACTAGCGGAATGTCTGGGTTAAGTAAGTTCTTCACCAGCTTAGGTGCTCGTCTGTTTCTGTTAAATAAACGAGTGTGATGACAGCAATCATTACGTACTGTATGGATGACAGTTAACCAGTCCAAAAGAGTTACATAGTCTTTTGCCCCCGCAATTCTCGATGCATATCTATCCAGTTTCAAACTTGCGATAGAATAAGGATTAAAGGCTTCTAACAGGCTTTTCAGATTACCGAAGGTTAACAACTCAATTGACACCCATCCTGGAGGCAACCCCCGGTGAAACGGACAATATTCGTTAAAGTATTTTGACCTATAATGTTCTGCAAATTCTTCTTTTGATTTTCTGAATGACATGCTTACACTGGAAACAGTTCTGATATGATTATCACTATGATTAAATAGGGATGAATCTAGATACCAAAACGAATTTTGATTTTTTCCAGTAACCCAGTAATCAAAAGAACTGCGCACGGCAATTTCAATTTTTTGTATCAATTTAAAAACCAGCAGCCGTAACCCCTGATCAAACAGATATAGCTCATGCGCTTTATCAAAAGTTGCCTCTGGATAATATCTGCGGGTAGCCTCGTCACGAAAAGGAATCAGATAGGCTTTAAATCGGTAGTAACTACATCTCTCAAGTACCTTTCGCGCATTGTCAACATCAGCGATAGTTAAACCATCTCGTTGCAGTTTCTGACACAAATCAGAGCTTGACTGGTATGGTTTTTGGTATGGAATGAGATCTGACAATTCAACAATCCTATCGAAAAGCCAAAAAAAAAGCCTCCACTCTTACGACTTGAAGTCTGGAGGAAGCTGTTGTTAGGGAAAACAATACTATACTATTGTTCTTCTTTTTTAACAAAAAGTGCTATCCAGCATAGGGACTAGGGGCGATAAGGAGGTATGTTGTGAGGTTATCCCATAAGTGCTTCACCTGCTAGAAATTTGTTAGCTGTGTTTTATTGTGGACAGAATTACCTGAGTGTCCAAGCTGGTAAGGGGATTATGTAACGGAGAGTATTTGCTAGCAGTTCTGCGACCGCACCGGTGCATTGGTGGCGAGTTAGGCCCACATCTCTTCAGTTGGCCGCTCAGCTGCAGTTGACGAAATGCCATGAGAAGTAGACGGAATGACATTTAATCATTCTATGGTATGAGTGTTATCAAGTCCCAACATGTTTATTTTTAGAAAGTGAAGAGTAATCATGTCAGGAGTGTTTATGAAATACACAATAATGGCTTCATTTTCCGTATATTTAATCCTGTCTGCGTCGCAGTCTTTAGCCGCCCCGTCCCCCTCTTGTCCTGAGGGTTTGACGTATATTGGAACAGCATATAAAGAGGCTAATGCTGAGCCTGGGAATGAAGCAAAAGTGACTGCATCCCCGCCCTTTCTTGTTCCGTTTCCCCGTAATTTTAGATTAGACAAAAGCTACAGAATGAGCGGTGGAAGATGGGCCGGTGGAAGTGCTGGAGCTGTTTCTAACGACGGGGATGTGCCAAATGGATTATATGTTATGGGCGAAGGTACTGAAGGTGGTGCTAAGGGCTGGTCAGTAGGGACACCTAAACTAAAAGTCATCGAAGAAGATGACGATGGAAAGATTGTTCAGCGGGGATACGAGATCCCATTATATTGCCACACAGGAAGTGGTGTCGCAGACCAAATGGGTCATGTTAGTTGCAATGTGAGTGCAGTGGTCTGCGCTAAACAAATGGAACCAGGGTTTTGAGTTTTAAGATAAGGGGGCGCAGGTTTTTTTGATATAAAAAGGTACTGGCCCTTAAACCCTGGAAATCAAACCTCATAAATATCATTTGTGAAGTATGAAGTATGATTTATGATTTCATATTTCCTAAGTATAGTTCCAGTGCTTCTCTGACTATGGCACTAACGTTCTTAGGTTCCTTTCCATTTCGCTTATTCTTCAGAGCTAAATCTTCTACTTTCAACAACATAGACTCATAAAGAGAAATTGTCGTTCTGCATTGTTTTTCAGGCTTCTCTTGTTCCTGTTTGGGTTTCTCTGGATCTCCATAGGGCTTGTCAGCGAGACGCTGTGCAAGTTCGTCTGCTTGTTCCGGCGTTATTACTGGACGTGAAGAGGCCTGCTGGCTGGGTTTCTTAACCATTATCCAAATACCTCTTCCATTAGTTTCTCCATTTCCGATTTTGCAGCAGTATTATCCGTTTCTAATACTCCTAAACCAGAGCTCATGCAGTCACGGTAAACCTTTCTGAAACAAATCACTGAATCCAGAGTTTTTATCGTTGGGAATTCATCGAGATATTCAAGAAACTCTTTACGCTCATTGCCTCTTAAAACAGGGTTTGTAGTGGCCATGCTTTGAAGACAATAGACTTCCAGATCTGGATTGAGGTCTCTCATACCTTCTACTTGTTGCTGTAACTCAATCAGGGTATCTAAGTCAGGCTGGGAACATTGCAGAGGTGCGATGATTTTGTGAGCAACCACACCGCTGGTAATGAACTCTCTTGAGTTACGACCTGCAACATCAACTATTACATGCTCATACTTCTCATCCAGTGCTCGTAGTGTTTGAGTCAGGTTATCGAATTTCTCTATAAGCGTGATAGCTGGCAACACTTCAGATGCCTCCCGTTCAGCAAGGTGCTTTGCCGCTGTCCGTTGGAGATCACCATTTACGAGACAAACATCTTTACCCCTGAGAGCAAGACCTATAGCAAGGTTTACTGCAGTGGTGGTTTTCCCTGAGCCACCTTTATTACCACCAATAACTGTTATCATGATAGATCCTAATTATGAAGTGTGAAGTATGATTAGTT
This sequence comes from Enterobacter cloacae complex sp. CARB60, assembly GCF_036487345.1. NCBI lineage: Bacteria > Pseudomonadati > Pseudomonadota > Gammaproteobacteria > Enterobacterales > Enterobacteriaceae > Enterobacter > Enterobacter cloacae complex sp. CARB60. Next base: position 64,416 of record NZ_JAZKLC010000001.1, on the reverse strand, counting down.
GGGTCGTTCATTAAGTATCATACATAATAAATCATAAATAGGAAGTGTGATTTAATACTTCATACTTGTGAAGTATGATACAAATCAAGACAGACGAGCCTTAGGAATATCATTCCAGCGTGTTGTGTATGCAGGGGACAACATTTCTCTCTTCATTTGCCACTCAGGAGCGATGCCTCGTCCCGCAAACCACACTTTCCCCAGACCGGAATGGTTAATGCCGTCTACGACTTTCATCAGCTGGTTACTGTTGCTCCGGGGCTGAGTATCATCGAAGAGGTTCAGCTGAGAAACCCCGTCAGGAGTGAAATCATTGAGCATGCAACCCGCTTTTGCATATCGATGGCCATTCACCCAGATCCGATCCAGTGCTTTAATCGCTGCGGCAATGATGTCTCTGGTATCCTGCGTGGGAGTCATCAGCTTCTCACTGGCCACATTCCCGTAATACGGTTCGTTCACCGCGAACGGTGACGTTTTCACAAATACAGCAATATGCCTGCAAAACTGACGCTCGCCGCGCAGCTTCTCAGCTGCACGCTCGGCGTACTGACAGACTGCCTGCCGCATTGCTTCATACGTCGTGACGCGCTCCCCAAAGGACCGGCTGCAGACAATCTGCTGTTTCGGCGGAGGCGCATCTTCAAGCGAAATACAGCTTTCTCCGTTGAGTTCCCGGACGGTTCTCTCCAGCACAACGTTGAAATTTTTCCTGATAAATACAGGGTTCGCGCGCGCCAGCTGCAGTGCCGTAGTGATGCCCATCGTATTAAGCTTTTTTGAGATCCTGCGACCTACTCCCCAGATTTCTTCCACCGGCTGTAGTGAGAGCAGTTTCTCCGTTCGCTTTGGATTGCCTGAAGTCAGAGCAAGTACGCCACCAAACTTCCGCCATTCCTTAGATGCCCATTGTGCGCTTTTAGCCAGCGTTTTGGTCGGCCCCATCCCGACGCCGATTGTCAGCCCCGTACCGGAGCGCACGTGCTCGCGCAGCTGCCGGCCGAAGTCCTCATAATCGATGCAGCTGTCTATACCGCGGATATCCAGAAACATCTCGTCAATGCTGTACTGCTCCACGCGCGGTGCCAGCTCCTCGAGATGAGACATAACCCTGTTCGACAGCGATGCATAAAGCTCGTAATTGCTCGAGAACGTGATGACCGGCTCCGGGAATTGTGCCGTCCTCAGCTGGAACCAGGGGACGCCCATTTTAATACCCAGCCGTTTCGCTTCAGCACTGCGCGCGATAACGCAGCCATCGTTGTTGCTGAGCACCACAACGGGCCTGTTACGCAGGTCCGGACGGAACACTTTTTCACAGCTCGCATAGAACGAATTCACATCAGCGAGCGCAAACATTAGTTAGTACCCCGCGTCTTATGTATGAATGCTATCACCACGCCGAATATCTGTAGTTCCTCCGGGTAGAGGGTGGGGTAGGCGGGATTCATCGGCAGCAGGGCGATTCGGGGTTTAAGCTGCAGGCGTTTAACGGTGAATTCACCATCTGTTTCTGCGATGACAATATCCCCCTGCATGGGTTTTTCGGCCTTGTCGACAATCATCAGGTCGCCGGAGTGCAGGCCCATATCTTTCATCGAATCGCCAATGGCACGGACAAAGTAGGTCGCGCTGGGGCGACGGATACAGTAGGCGTTCAGATCCAGTTCGTCTTCGGTGTAGTCCGCTGCCGGTGACGGAAAACCTGCCGGACAGCGCTCTGTGAAAAGTGGTGCGGTGAACAGTGCTGGCTCAGATGCGGGAGCGACAAAAAGGATCATGGCTTACCTCTTAAAATACCTGTTTTTATATACAGTATTATTTAAGATATTTTCCGTCCTGCAAGGAGAATTTTACCGGCTACTGTCAGGTCATTGTTCTGGCGGATAAAACAGGCTCAGAGTTATCCACAGAAACGGTGCATAACCCTGTGAGTGGATGCCGCGTATCTCAGCGTCTGCTAGGTCAGTGGCTCAATAAGTTTCCGGCCCTGGTTACCGGGATTGCCAACTGCCCGGCTGACGGGGTGCCATGTGAAATCTCCGGCGGAAAGACTGCCCTCACGGGCAATGTCTTCCGCCTCTTTACCGGTTGTCTTTTCGCTGAGCCATTTACGTGCGGCAGCCGGTGAGTACACGAGCGGTCGCCGATCGTGAATGTCCAGCAGTCCCTCATCCGCAGCTGCCGTGACGATCAGGAATCCTTCCTGGTCATTGCCGTTTACAAATGGTTGTTTCCCGATGGCTGCGAGCAGGAGTGGATTTCCGTCCTTACGGTAAATGAAAAACGGCTGTTTCACGCCGTTTTGCTGTTTCCACTCGAACCAGCCGTCGGCAAAGACAATGGCCCGTCCGTGCTCCCAGAGTGGCCTGAACATCCGGCTGCTGGCCGCAGTTTCACTTCTGGCGTTGATGAGAGCGGGCTTGTTCCACCACTCCGGGGCATAACCCCAGTGAACAGGATCAAGATGCAGCTGCGAGCGGCGTTCACTCAGCAGCAATACCCGGGTTCCGGGCGCGACGTTGTAGCGGCCGACGGGCTCCGGATCATACGGAATATCCCGTTCAGCTTCTTCTCCGAGAAAGGCCAGGTACTCCTCGCGTGAGTTGTACTGCGTAAACCGACCGCACATTGTGTTTCTCCGCTGTGGATCTCTAATCAGGGTTCACCTCAGTTCTGAACATAGGCCGTATTTCAGGTTCCTGCCATCGTGTGGCCGCCGTGCCGCTACTGTAGCCGGGACGCTGCGAATGCAAGGGTTCACTCTGTCGGTGTCCTCACCCGGTCGCAGTTAATTTCAGAGGCATTATCCGCTGTCTTCCCGTCGTTTTCCGTCTCAATTTTCGCCGTCAAACCGTCCAGCCAGCGTCTGCTTTTTCACTGCGCTGCGGCTTGCGGCACCGCCCCTGCATTCTCCGCTTTTAACCCGGCTGTCGTATCGGCACGGCGTAACTGGCGCCGCATTTGAGAAAGGAGAATGATTATGTCCCGTTTCATCCTGGGTAACTGCGTCCATATCATGTCCGGCTTTCCGGATAACGCTGTCGATTTTATCCTGACCGACCCACCATATCTGGTAGGTTTTCGTGACCGTCAGGGGCGTACCATCGCCGGCGATAAAACCGATGAATGGCTGCAACCCGCCTGCCATGAGATGTACCGCGTACTGAAAAAAGACGCACTGATGGTGAGTTTCTACGGCTGGAACCGCGTCGATCGCTTTATGGCCGCCTGGAAACAGGCCGGATTCAGCGTTGTCGGCCACCTGGTTTTTACCAAAACCTACACATCGAAGTCCGCCTATGTGGGCTACCGCCATGAGTGTGCCTACCTGCTGGCAAAAGGCCGCCCACGTCTGCCACAAAACCCGCTGCCGGACGTGCTGGGCTGGAAATACAGCGGCAACCGGCACCACCCGACCGAAAAACCCGTAACCAGCCTGCAACCGCTGATTGAGTCCTTCACGCATCCCGGCGCGATTGTGCTCGACCCCTTTGCTGGCAGTGGCTCCACCTGCGTGGCTGCACTACAGGCCGGGCGGCGGTACATCGGTATTGAGCTGCTCGAACAGTATCACCGGGCTGGCGTTCAGCGGCTGGCCGCTGTCCGGCGTTCAATGTGCCTGCCCGCTGCCAACGGTGACTGGCTTCCGGAGGCTGCATGACGAATTACGCCGGAAACGAAGCGCTGCGTGCCGACGTTGCCGCCCTTGCAAACAGCATGTGCGATCTGCGCGCCACGCTCAATGCGCTTGAATCCCGCTACCGCTACGACGCGGAGAACCTGACGGAGCGCCTGGCCCGCCAGACAATTTGCCGCATCAACACACTTTATCCTGAAGCACACCGGCAGGCGCTGGAGCTGGACGCCAGCTTTAAAGACTGACACGGGCGGGCGGAAACGCCCGTCAGAAAACGACTCTGGAGAATCAAAATGTACGGAACACGCGAAGAACTCAGCACCCGGCTCGAAAACATGTTCACCCCCGACGAGCCGCTGGTACTGCTGGTATGGACCGAAGAAGCTTTTTACGTCGCCTGCGGTGAACTTGATGTAAAGCCGGAACCTGCCGAGATTCAGGGACTGATGGAAACAACCGGTAATACGGATATGGCTGTATATCGCAGGGAAGGCGTTACAAATTCGGGCGTATGCGACCTTCTGGTACGGCACCGTGAGGCCGTGGCACGCGAGGTAATTGTTCCCGCGGCGCTACTCATGCGCGTACTGCGGCGACAGGAAAGCGACCTGGAAAATCTCGTCGGGCAGGCATGGGAGGCGGGCCGACCCACGCCTGAATCCCTCAAACAGGCACTGCACGATGTCAGAATGCTGATGGAACGGATCTGATGCAGCCACAGGGCCGGGAGCAATCCTGGCCCTGCCGGTCCTGAAAATCAAAAGGATGTCGCCAGCTCCTCTGTTCCGGCGCGACCTCCACTGCGTTACGGCCGCGCGGTGAGTGACGTACGTGCGGCCTGCGGCTTACGCCGTGCCTCTACTTTAGCCCGAACGCTGCAAATGCAAGGGTTCACTGACGTCGATGCATTCACCCGGTCGCCGTTTGTTTAAATGCCTGTCGCGGTTCTTCCCGTCGTTATCTCGCTCAATATTCGCTCGCTAACCGTCCAGACCCTCTCCGCTGTTTACCGGCGCTGCGGCTTCATGCATCGCCCCTGCATTTTTCGCTCCCTGTCGGGCTGTCGTGTCGGCACGGCGTAAGCCGGAACTCAGACCACATCGACCTAGGAGGAATTTTTATGAGCACTACAACCACCACGCCTGCTGTCTACGTTGGCACGTATCACAAATACAACTGCGGCAGCATTTTCGGTAAATGGTTTGACCTGACGGAGTTTGACTGCCAGGAGGGTTTTTACGAGTCCTGCCAGGCGCTGCACGCCGATGAATGGGACGCCGAGTTTATGTTCCAGGACTGGGAAGGCATTCCGTCGCAGTTCGTCTCGGAATGCTCCATCGACTGGGATTTTATCGCCGCGTACAAACAGGCTGAAGAAGAGGGCAGGGAGGCCGCGTTTATCGCCTGGGCGGAGTATACCGGCGAATGTGACTATGACGCGTTTGATGATGCGTACTGCGGGGAGGCGGAAAGCGAGGAAGACTACGCACAGGAGATGGTGGAGGACAACGGCATGTTAAATGAGGTGCCGGAGCCGCTGCACAGCTATTTCGATTTTGAAGCTTATGCGCGTGACCTGTTCAGCAGCGGCTATGTGTTCCATGACGGTTATGTCTTCAGCAACTGATTATTATCCCCGGCAGGCGGTTTAGCCGCCTGTCAGCCCGCGCGCAAAACCCTGGCAGGCGCTGCCTGCCGGCGAAGTTCGCCGCGCCTGCGGCGCCGCGCATCTCCGCCAGTGCCGGATGCTCCTGTGGTGTCAGGGTATGAATACCGGTGTGCTGCAGTTGGTCGCCGTTATTTCTGTTCCGGTGCTAATACATGCGTTGCCGCTGGCAATAGTGGCCATACCGGTGGCGTACTGGTTGATATCGATTTCCTGTCGGATTTTCTTCCTGAGCGATATGACTGCGGGCGACTTCCCTTGCGGGAACCGGGGCTGTCATGCTCCGCACAGAGCCAGCATAGCTGTCTCTGCCCGGCCCCTCCGGGGCAGCGGGTTTTCATCCCTCTGTCGCAACGTCAACGGCAGGCTTGCTGCGACCGTTCCGGTCACGCCGCCCTTCACGCGCCGTATCCTGCGCTTTCTGCACCCCGGCATACTGACGCCGGGCTGTAAGGCGCAACGCCGTTTCGCGCCCGCGCGTTCCGTCGTTGCGGCGGGTTCCTGCTCATTCCTTGCCTGGTTTTTTCACCCTTTTGATTCCTTTCGCTGGGGCTGAGACAAGCACAGCCGCTGTCAGCTGTCCAGGGTAAATGGCACGCGGTAAACCGCGCCCTGGACATCCGCCATCGCCCGCGCTGGTTTACGCCCTTGCGGCGAACGGCTCTCAAACGGGTGAAGGTAACAACCAGGGGGCGCGTTCAGCAGGTCCCCGCAAAACGTCAAAACCGCGGCCCCGGCAACTCAACGGGTGATGGTTTTAAGGGCAAAACAACTGATTAAGGAGATTCATCATGACAGTACGTGGCATCAACAAAGTCATCATCGTGGGCAATCTGGGGCAGGACCCGGAAGTCCGTTACATGCCCAACGGCGGCGCGGTAGCTAACTTCAGCCTCGCCACCTCGGAGTCCTGGCGCGATAAGCAGACCGGAGAGATGCGTGAAAATACCGAATGGCACCGTGTCGTGCTGTTCGGCAAGCTCGCGGAAGTGGCGGGGGAGTACCTGCGCAAGGGTGCTCAGGTGTATGTCGAAGGCCAGCTGCGTACCCGTAACTGGCAGGACGACAATGACGTGACCCGTTACGTCACCGAAATCGTGGTCGGGCAGAACGGCACCATGCAGATGCTCGGCGGGCGTCGTGACGGCGGTCAGTCACAGAGTGCCGCACCGCAGCAGCCCGCACAACCGCAGAATTCTGCCGCTCCGGCACAACCTGCTGGCACTGTTGATAAATCCCCGAAAGTGAAGGGCGCCAGAAAAGGCCGTCAGAGCGCCGCACCGTCTCAGGAGGCTCCGCAGCCGTTACCGGACGATTATCCGCCGATGGATGATGATGCCCCGTTCTGAAACCTGATGAATACGCCCTGTCGCTGGCAGGGCAGAAGGAGAGTGCATGACTATTTATAACGCCGGACCGTTACCGGATGACACTTTCACCCGCGAACAGGCCGAAGGCGTGGCGGCGGAGTTTGAGAATGTCGCGATTGAGGATGACCAGGGAACGCACTTTCGCCTCGTTGTCCGTAAGGATGGGGAGATGGTCTGGCGCGCGTGGAATTTTGAAGCGGATGCCGGGAAATGGCTTAACCGTTACATCGAACGTTACGGTATCCGTAAAACGAAGTAAGCAGTAAGAGGTGCCCTGCCGGAGCGCTAACTCCGCAGGGCCGGACAATCATCAATCTGTGAGGTATTAACTATGTCAGTAACCGATGTTAAAGCAAAAGCACCCAAAAAAGCGAGCAGCAAAAAAATCACGAAGGCGCAGGAAGAAGCCCTGAAAGCCGCCCTTGAGGCCGCCGTCATTGAGTATGTTCCGCTGTCCGATCTCGTTAAATCCCCGCTGAACGTGCGCACTATCCCGTATTCCGTGGACAGCGTTCGCGGTCTGGCTGACTCCATCGGGGCGCTCGGCCTCCTTCAGAACCTGATTGTGCATGCGCTGGCCGACGGCAGCTACGGTGTGGCCGCAGGTGGCCGCCGACTCACCGCCATGCAGCTTCTGGCAGAAGAAAACCGTCTCCCGTCCGGTTACACCGTTGCCGTGAAGCGCGTCTCAGACGACATTGCTGCCATTGCCTCCGTCGCGGAGAACGAGCAGCGTGCCGCCATGCATCCTGCCGAGCAAATCGCAGGTTTCCGCACCTTAGCAGAGCAGGGTAAAAGCCCCGCACAGATTGGCGATGCGCTCGGCTTCGGCTCCCGCCACGTCCAGCGCATGCTGAAGCTGGCAAATCTCGCGCCGTCCCTGATGGAGAAGCTCGCGCAGGACGAACTGACCGTTGAGCAGTGTCAGGCGCTCTGTCTCGAGGACGATCCTGCCCGTCAGGTTGAGGTATTCGACAGCGTGAAGGCCAGCTGGTCAAACGCGCCCGCACACCTGATTAAACGCGCCATTACTGAAACCGAGATGCGCACCGACAGCACCAGATTCCGGTTTATCGGGCGCGAAGCGTATGAGGCGGCAGGGGGTTACGTTCGTGAAGATCTGTTCAGCCAGGACGAGGGCGACGGCACGGCAGACAGCGTGCTGGTTGAGCGTCTGGTGCAGGAGAAGCTGGAGCGTATCGCTCTGGACATTCAGCAGCGTGAGGGCTGGGCATGGAGTCGCGGACGCGCAGCCCGCATCTGGTACCACGGCGAAGACGGTAAGGAGTTCGTTCAGCCTGTTGAACCCGATCCGGTGTACACCCCTGAACAGCAGCAGCGTCTTGATGCGCTGCGGGAGCAGTACGACGCATATGACAGCGTTTGCGACGAGTCGGATGCGATCGAAGCGGACATCCTCGGCATTCAGGAGGCGGCAGAAGTCAGCGCGTGGACTGACGACATGAAGTCAGGCGCGGGGGTGATGGTCAGCCTGTACGAAGGGCAGGTGTACGTGCAGCGCGGTGTGCGCCTGAAAGCGGATATGCCGGAAGAGACCGAATCCGGCAGCGTAACGGTGCCGTTCACCTCGCGTCAGACAGATGCCGCAGAGGGGATCAGCGTCCCGCTGCTCACGAAAATGACCTCCGAGCGTACGCTGGCAGTACAGGCGTCGCTGATGCAGCAGCCCGAAAAGGCGGTAGCGCTGATGGTCTGGCGCATGTGTACCTGCGTGTTTTCTGGCTGCCTGACGACGACGCACCCGTTTCGCATCAGCCTGACCGTGTCTCACGGCAGCCTGACGGAGAATGCCCCGTCCGGTAAGAGCGGCGCAGCGTTTGACCTCCTGATGACAGAGAAAGCACGTCTGAAAGCCCTGCTGCCGGAAGGGTGGGAGAAGGACTTCACCACCTTCTTCGCCCTGAGCGGGGAGGTACTGATGTCGCTGATGGCGTTCTGCACGGCCTGTTCCGTTGACGGGGTACAGACCCGCGATATGGGGAACACCTCGCGCAGTACCCTCGATACGGTCGAGGCGGCAATCGGGTTCCACCTGCGCGACTGGTGGCAGCCGACGAAGGACAACTACTTCGGCAGCCTGAAACATCCGCAGATTGTCGCCTCCCTGAAAGAGGCGGGGCTGACGGGTGCGGCGGGGGATGCTGAGAAGATGAAAAAGGGCGATGCAGCAGGGCATGCGGAGCACTTTATGCAGCACACCCGCTGGGTTCCGGCATGGCTGAAAGGACCAGATCCCGCGGGTGAGTCCGGTGCTGACGACGCTGTTTCAGATACCGACAGCCCTGACAACGACACCACCAACACGGCACACGCCGCCTGATAACGGAGCGCCGCCCTGCGGGGCGGCGATAAGGAGATACCCATGCGCACTATTCTGACCCCCGATGTACTGAAAACGATGTCCTGTGATGAGTTTGAGGACTGGCGCGACAGCGGTGAGGACTACCGCCGTGAACTGACCCACGCCGTCATGCGTGACCTGTCCTGCCCTGAAAACTGGGGCATGAACGGCGAATACCGCAGCGAGTTCGGAGGCTTCTTTCCGGTGCAAATCCGCTTCACCCCTTCCCACGGGCAGTATCATCTTGCCGTATGCAGTCCCGGTGGTATCAGTCCCGTCTGGATGGTGGTGTTCGTTCCCGCCAGCGGTCGCCCGTTCTCCGTCATTGGTACCCTGAGCGGCTACCAGCCGGAGCTTGTCAGCCACACCGTCAGCCTGACGGCGCGTCTCGATGCGGACGGCTACAGTCAGGCCAGCATCATCAGCATTCTGGCAGCGGAGGGCGCGGCATGATCCCTTCACATCTCTCTCTGGTTCCCTTCAGCCCTGAGCGACGCGCCGCGATGGAAGCCATCGCTGAGGTTGAGCGCAGGCGGTCGCGCAGCGCGGTGTCAGCGGCGTACCCGTATGCCAGCGCCTTTTTTCGCCGGCTCACGGGCAGCACGCGCATCACTGTCAGGGAAATTAATTATTTTGCGCCGGTGCTGACGGCGCGGGAGCTGCGGGGCAGCAGGGACAGCTGGCTCAGTGCCATCGATGCCCTGATTGAAAGTCGCGGGACGTGTTGCTGGCTGCCGCTTCCCGTCGGTGCCGGTCAGCGCCTCTTTCCGGAGGTTGCCTTTCAGCAGACCGAGCGCGTTCGTTGTCAGGACGCCCTGCGGGATGAAAAAAACACCCGCCAGCGTCACAAAGAACAGTGTCAGCGTGAGCGGGCGTACCAGGCGCTGGCGGGCCAGGCAGAAATTGAGCTGGCATTCCATACCCCGGAAACAGTCAGCAGCTGGAGCGCACGCTGGTCGGGGACTGAGTTGCGCCAGTACGACCTGGAGGAGATGTTCTGGCGCTGGAGCGAGCGTTTCCCGTCACTGGCGTTAATGGAACGCTGGATGACGGAGAACCAGCCTTTCTGGACGGTGATGGCTGAAACGGATGCGCTGGCGCGGGAAAGCACTGAGTCTGCCAGGCAGCTGGAGCGCTGGTTGGTTCCGAACAAGCTGACCGCGCGGAGTCAGGTATGAAGTGGCGTTACTCACTGCGCTGGAAGCGTCCCGGTCCCTGTCCCGGTGAACCAGAGCTGGCGTCAGAAGTGGTGGAGGCAGGGAAGCCCGCACCTGAGTCCGTGATGTCACTGTGGGTGGCCGGAGCCGGATATGCAGTGTGCGTAGATTTTCTGGATGAAAGGAAGATAAGACGCTGGAGTGATGAACGAAAAGCAGCTGCCCGTTGGCGGAATCTGGAACGTCGTGTTAACAGAACTGCGCCGCTGTTTGCTGATGAACTCATTGAGCGGGAACTGGCGGCACGGCCTGAGTACTTTCGTGGAATATCACCAGCGTAAATCGGTTATATAATACGCGGATTAAAGTCTGTGAATGTATCAGTGCAACTTACCCGGAATGGAAACCATTTATGACAGAAGCTCAGTATGCCTTTACTCATTTTTTGCGAATGTTTGTTTTAATAGCTGTGATTAGCGCAGGATATGGATATCTCATCATTAGTGTTGTTATGACCAGGAAGCGGGCATTTATTTTCCAGTTTTTGTCTCTTGCCGGACTCGGTGCGTTATTTTCATTCCTGGTGTTCAGGAGTGACGGTATGTGGTCTGGTGCTCCGGAAGTGTCTCAGGCGATAGTCATCGGGATGTTTACTGCGACGGTCATTTTTTACATGTTCTGCCTGCTTATTCGTGCCGTTGGGTGGCTTATAGCCCAATGATATTCCTGGTCAGAAAGAGCATCTGCCCGGTATAATCGACGTGGCGCTTGAGGCTTTTTGCCTCATGACGTGAAGGTGGTTTGTTTCCTTGTTGTGCGGCAGAAAGCAGAAAGCCCCGAAGTTAATTCTCATTAACCACGAGGCTTAGTCTGTATGCCTGAACAACATCAGATTAGCCGCTTACCTGCCGAAAGGCAAGGAGAAGTCAGCTATGAAACTGCCACGAAGTACCCTGCTCTGGTGCGTGTTGATAGTGTGTCTCACACTGCTGATATTCACTTACCTGACCCGAAAATCGCTCTGCGAAATCCGGTACAGGGACACGAACAGGGAGGTGGCGGCTTTTATGGCCTACGAATCCGGTAAGTAAGCTACCTGGAGGCGGGGGAACCCCCCGCCTTTTCAGGTGCTGAGTTGCTCTGACATGCCTGAAGCGCCTTTATGAAGGGGTTACCGGTTAGATGGTAGCCCCTTTTTCCTTCCTGGCGCGACCGCACGCCTGAACTTCCGGGAAGGGCTGTTCCCCTCCGGGGAACGGGGGAAGGGGGACGCGCCTCCGGCGCTGCCCCTCTGCTCCCTCCGCCTTGTCCACACTCCAGCCTTTCCTGCCTGATTTTGCTGAAGTCAGAGCGCCGTGAGTTACCTGCTCATTCCTGGCTTCAGCTTCGTTTTCCCTGTGTTCTTCATCCCGGGCGCCATATCCGGCGTCCTGCTGGTTAACTTCCTCAGCTGCTGCTCCGTTATGGCCATAACCCAAAAAGCGGGCAGGGCGATGGCCCCCTTCGGCTCCCGGCCAGCGCTGCTGTCCGGTCGTCGAGCCCCACTCCGCCTGGGCGGCCGCTGCGCACCCGCCGGGCTCCGCCGAACCCCTTAGGGTTTCGGGCTGACGCTAGGGTCTGATGGCGAAGGTCAAGGGATGCGGCTTCTCCGGCCGTGCCGTCCGGAACGCCTTCACCGCGCCGGCTGATGCCGTCGCTTTAATGGCGCCACGCCGTTCCGACGTGTCGGGTGTGTGCATCCTGTTCCCCCGGTGAGGCCATCCCCCGTGCGTCCTCACGCGGAGGGCTGCTTGTAGCACCGTCAGTTCGTCATCCGAAGGGTGAAATGCACTCCGCCAAAACTTTTTGCGTGCCGCAAAAACTATCGTCTCCGCCCTTCTCCTGCCGCCCCGCCGTTGCTCCTTTGCCCTTGCCGCGAGAGAACTCACCAGGGAGATGGACAACCATCACCACAGGAGAAAACCAGGATGCACACACAAAACGTCAACGTCAAAACCGCCGCTCAAGAATCTACCGGAAGATGGGGTACAGACCCGAAAGTCCGTCTGGCCTGTGTTATCGCAGAGCAAAAGTCATACCTGCTGGAGCTGTGTCAGGTCTGGAACCTGCAACTGTCAGAGGCCGACGAGGCGGAAGAAGTCTGCAACATCCTTTGCGCCATGAGCAAAAACGTCTGGGACGAGGGCGTGCTCGACTGGATGCGTGATAAGCCGCTGCTGTCGTTCCATGTCGTGCAGCCGTGGTTACAGGCTAAAGCTCATGCCGTCCGGTTATACGGTGAAACGGGGCTGGCGGCGTGGGCGTATGCGAACCAGAGCCTGAAAAACTGCATGAACTTTGAATACGCCATGCTCGCAGAGTGAGTGCACTGGCCTGACTAAACACGGCGGCAGGGTATGCCGCTAGTCACAACGGAGAAACATCATGAGCATCAGCAACGGTAATGCGAACAGCACATTCAGCGTCGACGCATGGGAGAAAAGCGCGCTCAGCGAGCTTGAGAGCCTGCAAAACAAGGTCAGCAAAGCCCTGCTGAAGTATCAGAGCAATACGGAAAAAACGGCGCTGGGTGAAGCGGCAAGCATCGGTATGGACGAGCTGAAAGCAACGGCGATGCACATCGGTAAGGCAACACCTGCCATTCAGCAGAAAGTTGACGAGATTGCCGACATGCTGCACCTGATGGCGCATTTTTCCGGCATCACGTTCGACGAATAACCACCACGGCGAAATATCAACGCCATTAACCAGAAGGAGATAAACCATGCACTTACATCTGACCGAATCCTCCGCCCTGTTGGGAATTCAGGCCACCGCAGAGGCAGAGCGGGCGTACTGGCTGAGCCGGGAAAAGGCGGCGGTGAAAGTACCCGCCGAAATCGACGTTCACGCCTTCCATGATGCGCTGGGGCTGATGTACCCGATGAACTGGCGCAGCAGTGAGAACGGCGAGTGTGAAACCTTCATGCTGGCGGAAATGGTCTGCGGAAACGTGACCGAAATCTACGCGCGGATCGGTATCCGTTATTACCGGATGCGCGACTACAGCAACCTTGACCACGCGGAGATCCTGGCGCGCGTTAAGGAGGAAATGCAGCGCCAGAAATGAAACAGGCAGACTTTCGTCTGCCATATCACGCCGGATTTATTCGCCTAGGAACGATGAATCCGGCCTCAACTAAAAGGAAACATCTATGAATCATTTCAGTAGAGCGTCGATTGTTACACCGACCGCCCTGTATGTCCAGATCTGCGAGGCGGATAATCAGCCGCCTAAAAAGCAGGTGCGTATTAAACACAGTGATATCGACCGTGACGACATCAGCACCGAAATGCGGGCGCTGGGGAGACATATCGCAAAGTGCCGCAGAAAGGGGCGCTCCGTTCGCATTCCTGCCATGCGCGGAAGCGAGTGGGGACAGGTGTTACGCACGCTCGAACTGAAGCGCGCATTTAACTGACGGAGGTGCCGCCCCGCAGGGGGCGGCATTTAAGGAGGAAATATGTCTCAACTCAGTTTTGCCAGTTTCTTTGATCAGGCGAGAGAAGCCGCACCCTTAACACCCGCAAAACCCGTATTGCCCACCGTGAATGCACAGCCGATACCGCACCGGATGATGACAATCGACCAGACCCGCCGCCAGTTTATCAGCGTGTTCAGGGATACCGCACGCAGCCTGCGCCGCTGGGAGGTGTTCAGCGACTTTATCGCGCTGGCCGCCAGCGAGCTGGATATGGCGCGGATAAGAACGCCGGAGAATATTGAGCAGAGCCGCAAAATCTGCGCGAAGTACAGCGAGAGCGATATCAGCAACCTGCATACGCTCTTCTGCCTGATGGTCTGCGCACTGGAGGCCAAATTCCACGACTTCCTCGGCGCGATCTTCATGGAGCTTGAGCTTGGCGACGACCGCAACGGACAGTATTTCACGCCGTATCACGTCCAGTCACTGCTGGCGAGGCTGCTGATGCCGGACGTCGACGAAACGATACGTCGTGAGGGATTCGTGACCGTCAGCGATCCGGCAAGCGGTGCGGCGGGAATGATTGTGGCGTATGCAGAATATCTGCTGGAGGCGGGCTATAACCCGTCTGAGCATATGTTCGGTAGCTGCATCGATATCGATCCTGTCGCGGCCGATATGGCGTTTATTCAGCTTTCCCTTCTGGGTATTCCTGCCGAGGTGGTCACGGGAAATACGCTGACGATGCAGCTTAACAGGGTTCGGTATACTCCGGTGTACTACATCAACAACTTTGAGAAGCGCCTGGACGATCAGTGCCGTGTCAGTGCCATGCGCGAAGTTTTGCGCTGTATAAATGACGCTGCATAGCTATCCAGAAGGGCAGGGGAGTGTCCTGCCTTTCGTGGCATCAAAGGCCGCGCGCCTGCGGCGCAGAATAAGCAGGCTGCGCTGACGCGCTGCCTGCATTATTCCGGCGCGTGGTAGTCTGAAGTTCCTGCCTTTTGGTCAGGTGGTTAATATTCCTCATTCTCCTGCTGGCGATGGTCTTTATTATTCTGCTGCGGATATGGATATTATCCTTTCTTTTCCGGGCGTCGTCCCTGAAGGGACACGGCTGTCGTGAACGGAGCCGGTAAACCGTCTCCGCCCTTCGGGCGTCCATCCTGACGCAAATTCAAATTCACGCTTGCTGCATCCAGAATGGATGCGCCGCTTTCACCGTGGCGGTAATAAATTACCTCCACTCTGAAGCCCGTAACGGTAATTCGTCTTACGCCGATTTTCCGTTACGGGATGTGTGCATTCTCCTTGTGTGACTATCGCCCGATTTCATCAGTTCGCGGAGGGCTGCTTTTAGCATCAGCCAGTAAGGAAATAAAGGGGTATATAAACGCTGCGCGCCCCTTTATTTCCTTACTGTCAGCTGCTCATTGCCCCTCGCCGCTCAGTGATGAAGTCGAACGATGTAATAACCCAATGAGGAGAAAACCAGAATGCACACATTAAACGTCAAAACCGCCACTCGTGAATCAGCCGAACAATTTAAAGTCGATAAACGCCAGCGCTACTCTGTTACAGATGGTGATGAACGTCTGGATTTTATTCCTGCGCTCTTTTTTACGCCTTCTGCTGATAACATGATTGCCAGCTGGTTACGTCAGCATTCAGATTATGATGGTGGTTTCTGGCGTTACTGGATTATTCCGCAGGGCACCGGAGGAAACGTGGCTCCGAACTGTGTCAGATTCACAACCGCGCAAACAGGATATATCGCACCGGAAGGAGAACAGCGCTATAACATGGTTATTCCCGGTAATTACTTTGAAGCAGAGGTCAGTGCCGATGCTGCCGGAATTATTGCGACCCTGATGATCATGAACTGGTTGTCCTGGCAGGTTGCAGATATGGGGCCTGAATATTCGAAAGTCTGTAAACACCTCGTCGCTCGTCAGGATGCACTGAAAGACTACATCAGTATCATAAAACACCCTGAAGCAGATTTAATTTATCGGGCTATTGATTGACGAAATAAATACTGGATGAATAAAAAGACCTCCTGTTGAGGTCTTTTTACTGTTTTGCAAGAGTCTGCGTTGCATTTTTATTATTCTTTATCGCCCGATATGTTGCCTCAATTTTTCTGGCATAGACATATCTTCTCTGCGCCTGTTCTTCTGTGTTCCTGAAACCTGCATTATAAGCGCCCACGGCTTGCCAGCTGACTCCCCACTTTTTGAATGCAATTGCAAGATAGTAAGCCCCGGTGTAGATATTCATACACGGATCGGAAATAAGGTGCTCCGGCTTTATTCCATAACGAGCCAGTTCGTTAAAGTGCTGGGAGTCCACCTGCATAAGTCCGGAGCCAAAGCCCGAAACAGGATTGTAGCCTTTAACGTCTGTGCGGAAGTTCGATTCATTCCAGGAGATTGCCCGAAGCAGATCCGGATCTATATGATAATCCCTTCCTGCCAGATCAAAACAATCAGCAGCGTTCAACATTCCAGAAAAAGCCAACATTAAAAACGTAAGAGCAATCCGTTTCATTTCTTCCCTCCGGGCACCATGCCGGAAATACGTTAACCCATCCCATGCCCAGACTCAACTAATATGCACTCCTCACCACCAAAAGCACCACACCCCACGCAAAATTAAAATTTTGCTGATTAACTTTACAAGTCATGCACTTATCTTTTTTAAATTCCACTCAGTTCCAGAGTGGAAGTTTATAAGATTCATTTGCGACTACTGTATGAATCATTGGATATTCATTAATGATTCATGTACGATTCACGATATATATTTCATAACATTGTGTGATGGTGAATCGTCGGCAATCCGCCATGTGAATCGCCTACGATTCGTCATAAAACCACTGGATGAATCGCCTGCAATCCGCCGGATGTATTGACGGTGGGAAGGCGCTATTCGACAGTCAAAATAATATCCTTCCACAGCACAAAAAAAGGAGATGAGCTTTGGCAAAGATACAAGCATATGTAAGCGACGACGTGGTAAATAAAATAAATGCTATCGTCGAACAGCGTCGTGCAGAGGGGGCCAGGAAAGAAGATGTCAGTAGTTCAAGCGTTATATCAATGCTCGTCGAACTAGGTCTGCGTGTCTATGAGGCGCAAATGGAGCGCAAGGAGTCGCCGTTCAACCAGATGCTTTTCAATAAAACTATTCTTGAAGCCGTACTTAAAACACAGTTTATTTCCAGTAAGCTTCTCGCAATGGAGTCCATGAGTCCACATATTGCAGGAAACGATAAGTTTGAGTTCAGGGGAATGGTTCAGAATATTCGAGATGATGTTAAAGAGATCGTGGAAACCTTCTTTCCAGAGTCAGGTGAAGAAACCGATAATGATTAACTATATAGATGTCTTAAAAATCACATTTAACTGTGTTTTTTTAATGACAAGTACTGAAGGTAAAGGTATATTTTATCAGTGTCCTAACTAAAATTTGATTGTCGGCGAGTTTTGTCGAATCGCTGGTACCCAGGGATTGCCCCCCTAAGTACCAGCTACCCACACAGCCTAGCAAGGAGGTTATATGAGTGCGCGCGATCTTATGCGTTCTTCTGATTCCAGTCAATCACAACAAGAAGCAACAAGATTCAAAATTTTTGATAATTCTGAAATTCCTATCTGTATCAGAAATTCTTCTGGTGTCTTTGTATATTCAAATCACAATTTTTCGAATGTTATAAAAGGCTGTGAATATGACTCTGCCTACTGGTTTGAAAAACTACCTCTTGAGTTGAAATGTGCACTTCTCGAAAAAGAGGTCGATGCATTAGCTAATCCTGATATGGCAATAATAAAGAGCTTTGTTATAGAGGATTATTTTTACTGGTGTGTTCTGTTTCAGGTGGTTTGTATTAATTCTGAATCGTATATATTGTGGCATTTTATAAAAGATGTGGTTTTTAGTCAGGCCAATAGCAGATATCTTAATCACGTTATGAATGATGTTTGCGAAATTAAAAATCCTGCTTTAGTCCTTGAGCCAGGTGTTTACCAAAGCTTTTGTCTTTTCTTCAGCGGTTTTACGCATGAATTTATATCTCGATTGCTAAGTGTAACATCGGGTGCTTCAAAGAAAAGAATTTCCAAAGCTTATTCTATTATGGAAATAGACAATAAAGATGACATGATTCTATATCTCAAGACTCACTCGTTCTTACCTAGTGTTCACAGATATGCATTCGAATTAATTAATTCTAAGTGCAATCTACTTCGTAAGGCGAAATTATGAAATCTGGTTTGTTAGCGCTTTGTTAAGAAATGGGGAACTTTTAGTATATCGCTCTGAGTGCTTCTTTGGGATATTATTGCCGCATGTCTTTTTAATAAGGAGGTTGTGATGAGGAGATATAGCAGCTCTCCAGCATTGGGAAATACCGTCAGGCTCAAACTCGATTCTGTGACAGAGAGTTTATTGCGTTCTGCTACGTCGAGAAGTGGCAGAAGCCGCGGATTCGAGGTTTTTTTTAGGGTCAGAGATCACCTCAATAGATTCCCTATGTTCAGGGTTATGGATAATCCAGACTTTTCTAAGAGTTTTTTTGTGACCGTCAGGTTTGATGAGGAAACTAACTTAAAACTGATCAATGCAAAAAACCGAAGTGGATGGTGTAAGACTTATGAAGTACGGGAAAGGCTTCATGACCATCTGATCAAGTTCCCCGACTTTTACAATGCTGAAATGGTGGAGGTGATACCTAATAATTTCGACTGAATGGCATTAACGAATTATTGGCCTTTTTTATGGCTGTTTCATTAACATTTAAAGGATTAATAAATATGACTGATGTATCTGTTATTCACGCTGTACCCGCGACCCCTGCAAAGAAAAAATTCAGCAAAGTCGCGTTACTCAAAGCGCTGAAGTTTGCCCTGCCTGTCGCAGCCCTTGCTGCGTTTTTCCCTGAAACGGTTCTGGCCTCGACTGCGGGTAAAGATCTGATGTCCAGCGGCGATGCAACCGTTAAAGGAACATTTGGTAAAGATTCCAGCGTGGTTAAGTGGGTTATTCTTGCCGAAGTTCTGGTGGGCGCCGTGATGTATATGACGACCAAGAACCTCAAGTTCCTGGCGGGCTTTGCGATCCTGTCCGTATTCGTCACGGTAGGTATGTCTGTCGCAGGATACTGATATCCAGCGACAGCCGTTCAGAGCCACTTCCGACTATTAAATTCCGGTTTAATTCTGAATGCCCTTCACGAGCATTCACGGGAGGGCTTTGCCTGTAATCCGGCTGGCAGGTATTTCCATACTGCCAGCTGTACCGGAGACGGAACATATATGGCAGATGAATCTCTCAAAAAATATCGATTTCCCGAAACCCTGACGAATCAGAGCCGCTGGTTTGGCCTTCCTGTGGATGAACTTATTCCGGCCATTATCTGCCTGGGGTGGGGATTCTGGACCCAGCATTATATTCCCGGAATTATCGCTGCCGTACTGGCCTATCTCGGAATTAAAAAGCTCAAGAAAGGGCGGGGCAGTTCATGGCTGCGGGACCTGGTCTACTGGTATATGCCGACCTCACTGCTGAGGGGGATTTTTCATGATGTACCCGACTCATGCTACCGCCAGTGGATTAAATAGACAGGAATAATCAGATGGAACACGGAGCACGATTAAGTACACAGCGGGTTATTGCCATCGGCTTTATTGCCATGGGGGTGGTTATTCTGGGAAGTATCACCACCAATGTTATTCAGGCCGTCAACAACTACCGTCTTCAGAATGAGCAGAAGTCTATCGTCACGCCAATGCTTTTCAACGCGCCGTTTGCCGTGTCGCAGAACCAGGCGGATGCCTCCTACCTGCAGCAGATGGCCCTGTCGCTTATCGCCCTTCGCCTGAATGTTACCCCGGAAACCGTTGATGCCTCTCATGAGCAGCTGCTGGCCTATGTCAAACCCGCAGCGCAGAACGAGCTGAAAATCCGGCTTGCTGAGGATGCGAAGCGCATTAAGGACAACAACGTTAACTCGTCTTTCTATATGACCAGCGTGAAGGTTTATCCGGCAAGCAGCCGCGTGGACGTGCGGGGCCAGCTGAAGACCTGGATAGGCGACTCGAAACCGTATCCCGAGCTGAAACAGTACGTTCTCAAGTTCGAGCGTGAGGACGGCATCAGCTGGCTCAGTCACTTCGGAGAAATCACCGATGAACAAAAATAGTCGCCGTGCGCTGCTGGCGTTGCTGATGCTCGCTTCCGGTCAGACGGTCGCCGCACCCGCTGCGCTCTCTGCCACGATTGTTCCACTGACGAACGGCGGACAGGCCAGCATCGCGGTCAGCAACACCGACCCGAACCTTTTCACGGTCGCAGGTGACCGCGTGACGGCCCTGACCAGCCTCGACGGTGAGCTGACGCGCCAGGAACAAACGGCAAGCGGCGGTGTGATTGTCAGCACCCTCAACAAGAAGCCTTTCACGTTTATTCTGGAAACCGAACGCGGCCTCAACTTCTCGGTACAGGCTGTGCCGCGTGCGGGCGCGGGGCGAACCATCCGGCTGGTCAGCGAGCTATCCGGTACGGGCGAAGCGGCGCGCACCTGGGAAGAGTCCTCCCCCTACGAGGCCACGCTGGTTTCCCTGAGCCAGCATCTGCTGGGCGGGCAGCTTCCGTCCGGCTGGCAGGCTATCCCCGTTACGCATGAAGCCCTCAACGCTCCCGCCGGACTTTCTGCAGTCCCCGAGCGCGTCTGGGTGGGTAATCACCTTAAGGTGGTGCGCTATCGCGTCACCAACAATACCGGGATGGCCCGCAACATCGCGGAAAGCGACTTCTGGCAGAGCGGCATTCGCGGCCTGCTGTTTGGTGAAGCCTCGCGTCAGCTGATGGCGGGCGGCGCCCTGCAGGTCTTCATTATCAGCAGCGGAGGTGCGGCTGATGGCCAGCATTAATTCAGTGGTGAAGCGCAAGCAGTTTATCTGGCTGGGTATTGTGCTGGCGACCGTAGGCGTGGTGGGCGGCGGCGGCTGGTATCTGGCGGATGCACGCTACGAGGGCAGCAGCGATGCGGCAGCCGCCGACGAGCCTGCGCCCGATATGACCGGCGTGGTGGACAGCACCTTTGACCAGAAGGTGCAGCAGCATGCCACGACCGAGATGCAGGCTACCGCCTCCGAAATGCAGAAGCAGTATGCCGAAATGCGCCGCGAGCTTGAGCTGCTCAGCAAGGGGCAGGCAGGCTACCAGCACCAGATTGACAAGCTTAACCAGGACAATGCGGCGCTTTCCGCTCAGGTCAGCGCGCTGGGGGCAAAACCTGTCACCGCATCGGGTGAGCCGGCCCCGCAGCCGCCAGTGCCTGCGCCGGGGCCTGAAGGTGAGCCGCAGCCGACCGGTTTCCCGCCACAGACGGGGGCCGTCCCGCCGCCGACCGCGTTCTATCCGGGTAACGGCGTCACGCCGCCGGCGCAGGTACAGTACCAGCCCATCCCCGTACCCAACCAGCTGCGTCGGCAGTCTTTTGCCCGCAGCGACGAGAGCAAAGGTCCGTCCCTGCCGTACATCCCGTCGGGCAGCTTTGCCAAATCGATGCTGATTGAGGGGGCTGACGCCAACGCCTCCGTAACCGGTAACGAGTCCACGGTGCCGATGCAGCTGCGCATTACCGGCAGGGTGGAAATGCCCAACAGCAAAAGCTACGACCTCACCGGCTGCTTCATTGGGCTTGAGGCCTGGGGCGACGTGTCCAGCGAGCGCGCCATCGTACGCACCCGCAACATCAGCTGCCTGAAGCACGGCGTCACCATCGACCAGCCCATTGCCGGACACGTGAGCTTCCGGGGTAAAAACGGCATCAAGGGTGAGGTGGTGATGCGAAACGGCAAAATCCTCGGCTGGGCATGGGGCGCGGGTTTTGTTGACGGCATCGGTCAGGGCGTGCAGACCGCGTCCCAGCCTTCGGTCGGACTCGGCGCCACGGCATCCCTCGGCGCGGGTGACGTGATGAAGATGGGGATTGGCGGAGGTGCCTCCAAAGCCGCTCAGACCCTCAGCGACTACTACATCAAACGCGCAGAGCAGTACCACCCCGTCATCCCGATTGGGGCGGGTAACGAAGTGACCGTTGTCTTTCAGGACGGTTTTCAGCTGAAAACCATTGAAGAGCTGGCGCTCGATAATGACAGACGCAAAGCGGAGAGCGATGAACGCAGTCCGGTTCCGCCGCCGTCAGTCCCGCAGGGCGGCATGAACGGGTTCAGTACCGACCAGATGCTCAACCAGCTGGGCAGGCTTAACCAGAGCCAGTTTATGCCGAAGGCCGACTCACAATAACCCCACGTAAAGGAACCGCAAATGAACAAGACAGTGCCTGTTGCGCTCACGCTGGCCAGTCTCCTGACGCTGTCGGGATGTGCCGGTACAACGAGCGATTTTGAGTGTAACGCGACGACATCCGACACCTGCATGACCATCGAGCAGGCCAATGAGAAAGCCAAACGACTGGAGGAGGCCAGCACGGTAAAGCCGGGTGCGACATCGCTGCCACGCCTGGCTGAGGGTAATTTCCGGACCCGGTCCGTGCAGCCCCTCACGCTGGCGGCTGAACCGGTGCATGCCGTCGCATCCAGAAATACACCGCTGACGGGTACACCAACTCTCCCCCGCCCGCAGCCGCACTCAGCCTCACGGGCGCCGCTCTCCACGGTCACGCCGGTTATTGCGCCGCCGCCAGGGCGCGAGTCCATCGTGGACCCGAGGCCGCTTCGCGTCGGTGAAAAGACGGCCGGGCTGTGGATCGCGCCCTATATCGATACGCAGGACGTTTATCACCAGCCGACGCGGGTGTTTTTTGTTGTGAAACCCTCAGCGTGGGGAACCCCGCGCGTTAACTGAAACCTGAACCGCCACCGCGTGTGGCGCCCATTTTAACAATCCGTCGTTATCACGCGTGCCCTGAAACGTGAAAAGGGATGGGCGGTAGCGTGTCCGGACAGTGTGAGCAGGGAGCGTTGATGGCAGACGAACTCGATCTCCTGCAGGAGCAGGACGAATTGCTGAACCAGCTTCATATACAGGCCGCGAGGCAGCAGTCCTGCCTGGAGGGCAAAAGCCGTAAACGGTGCGAATGCTGTGGCAATCGCATTCCCCTCAGGCGGCAGCAGGCCATCCCGGGCGTACGTACCTGTACGGAATGCCAGCGGGTTCTGGAAATACGACAAAAACAGTATCTGACGTGACCGATGGGAAGAAGAAAAACCAATGTGATGGTCGTGGGGAAAACCGGTAGCGGTAAGACAGCCATCAGCGTTGATGTTATGCGGACCTTTTTATCAGAACGACAACTCCGCGACTGGCGTGAATTACGCAAAGACATTCAGAACGATGGCAAAAAACCAGGAGACGAACATCATGACAACCAGGGATAACGGTGGTCCGGGGAAAACCCGTCACCTTAACGATATTACGGCCTGCTGCGAGGCGCAGGGGATGCGTGTCATCTGTGTTAATGCCGCAGAGCGTGACTTCTGGCTTTCAGCGTCTCAGCAGAGCGCTCCCGCCCTCGACGGGAAGGCTGGGATTTCTCAACACATAATGCAACGCCAGCGTGGGCACTGTCTGTTCCTGGGTAAAGCAGGCTCAGGTATGAGCGTAACAAAACAGCAGATGACCCGGTTTTTCCTGGCGAAGTCTGACGTCAGCCGGATTAAAGCGCTGTACAGCGGAGAGGACGGGGAGAGGCTGGCGGAGGCTATCAGACACAACTGCAGCGTCTGGTTTCCGCTGAATCCCGGAGGTAACGGGAATGATGCTTAAGCTTCTGTCCGTCCTGCTGTATTGCCTTCGATGGCTTGCCTGGGCTTTTCACTATCTGATTATCTGGCCTGCCGCCACGCTGATGCTGCTGGTTGCCATGCTTTTGTGGATGGAGAACGCCACGCCCGGAGAGGCGATGGCGCAGGAAATTATGGCCGTCACGCATAACGTCAGCAGTGGCGAGTTTCGTATTGCGGCCTGCCGCGATGAACCTTTAGACCCCTTTATACCTCCAGCCCCGCAGGGCAAGTCCTCCGGCCTCACGCTGCATGATGCTCCCTCAGCCGTCTGCCATAACCGGGGCAGCGTCGTCACCGATGCTAAAGGATATGCCGGTCATGTTGACGGAGCACTGAGTGCGTTTAAGTTGCTGTGGATTGTGATGGCCATTGTGTTTTCAGGGGCGGCGCTGCTTATGGGATGCCGTCCGTATTTCTGCCTGTACGGTCAGATGCGCTCAGCGCGTTTTCGCTACGGTATCCCTGCCAGCCGCCCCGCCCCTGCGACGGAAACGGTAAAAACGGCCGACAATAAAAAGGAGGATAACCGTGAGTAATCCACTGGATACCGTCACCCGCACGGTCAACTCGCTACTGACGGCGCTGAAGATGCCCGATGCGTCCTCTGAGGCGAACGATGTCCTCGGGCAGATGCGCTTCCCGCAGTTCAGCCGTGTGCTGCCGTACCGCGACTACGATGCGGAAACCGGCCTCTTCATGAACGAGAAGACGATGGGCTTTATGCTGGAGGCGCAGCCCATCAACGGCGCCAACGAAACTATCGTGTCGTCGCTGGAAAATCTGATGCGCACCAAGCTGCCCCGCGAGGTGCCGGTGGCCGTTCACCTGGTGTCCAGCCATCTGGTGGGTCAGGATATCGAGTATGGCCTGCGCGAGCTCTCATGGACGGGGGAAAAGGCCGATACGTTCAACGCCATCACCCGCGCCTACTATCTCAGGGCCGCAGAAGAAGGGTTCCCGCTGCCCGATCACCTCAACCTGCCGCTGACCCTGCGTAACTACCGGGTGTACATCTCCTGCTGCGTCCCCCGTAAGCGCGGAAGTAAGGCCAGCGTGATGGAGATGGAAAACCAGGTCAAAATCATCCGCGCCTCGCTGCAGGGGGCGCAGATAGCCACCTGCAGCGTGGATGCGGATGCCTTCATCCGCATTGCGGGCGAAATGATTAACCACAACCCGGATGCGTTGTATCCCACCGAACGGGAACTGGACCCGCTCAAGGATCTGAACTACCAGTGCGTGGACGATACCTTTGACCTGAAGGTGAAGGCCGACTACATGACGCTGGGGCTGCGCGGTAACGGTCGCAACAGCACCGCGCGCATCATGAATTTTCAGCTGACCAAAAATCCGGAGCTGGCCTTCCTCTGGAATATGGCCGACAACTACAGCAACCTTCTCAACCCGGAACTGTCCGTTTCGTGCCCGTTTATCCTGACGCTGGTCCTTAGCGTGGAAGACCAGGTGAAGGCGCAGAACGAGGCCAACCTGAAGTTCATGGATCTTGAGAAGAAGTCCAAGACCAGCTACGCCAAGTTCTTCCCGGGCGTGGCGCAGGAGGCAAAAGAGTGGGGCGATCTGCGCCAGCGCCTGTCGTCCGGGCAGTCCTCGCTGGTGAGCTATTTTCTGAACGTGACCCTCTTCTGCCGCGATGACCAGGAAACTGCGCTGAAGGTCGAGCAGGACGTGCTGAACAGCTTCCGTAAAAATGGCTTCGAGCTGATTTCCCCACGCTTTAACCATATGCGCAATTTTCTCGTGAATCTGCCGTTTATGGCGGGCGGCGGCCTCTTTAAGCAGCTGCGCGAGTCTGGCGTGCTGCAGCGCGCCGAAAGCTTTAATGTCGCCAATCTGATGCCGGTGGTGGCGGACAGCCCGCTGGCCACTTCCGGCCTGCTGGCACCGACCTACCGCAACCAGCTGGCGTTTATCGACCTGTTCAGCCGCGGCATGGGTAACACCAACTTCAATATGGCGGTGTGCGGCACCTCCGGCGCGGGGAAAACCGGGCTTATCCAGCCCCTGATACGCAGCGTCATCGACTCCGGCGGCTTCGCCGTGGTGTTCGACATGGGCGACGGCTACAAGTCACTTTGCGAGAACATGGGCGGGGTCTACCTCGACGGCGAGACGCTGAAGTTTAACCCGTTCGCTAACGTCACCGACGATACCATCGATGAGATGGCCGAACGCCTGCGGGACCAGCTGTCCGTGATGGCCAGCCCCAACGGCAACCTGGACGAGGTGCACGAAGGTCTGCTGCTCAAGGCGGTGAAGGCCACCTGGCTTACGAAGAAAAACCAGGCGCGCATTGACGACGTGGTGGACTACCTGATGATGGCCCGCGACAGCGAGGAGTACAGCGGATCGCCAACCATCCGCAGCCGCCTCGATGAGATGGTGGTGTTGCTGACCCAGTACACCCGCGACGGGGTGTACGGCAGTTACTTTAACTCCGACGAACCGTCCCTGAAGGACGAAGCCCGGATGGTGGTGCTTGAGCTCGGCGGACTGGAGGACAGGCCGTCCCTTCTGGTGGCGGTGATGTTCTCGCTCATTCTCTACATTGAGAACCGCATGTACCGCACGCCGCGCAGCCTGAAGAAGCTCAACGTGATAGACGAAGGCTGGCGCCTGCTGGACTTCAAAAATAACAAGGTCGGGGCGTTTATCGAGAAGGGCTACCGTACCGCCCGTCGCCATACCGGGTCGTACATCACCATTACGCAGAACATCGTCGACTTTGACTCGGAAACGGCCTCTAGCGCCGCCCGCGCGGCATGGGGTAACTCGTCCTACAAAATTATCCTCAAGCAGTCGGCTAAAGAGTTCGCCAAGTACAACCAGCTGTACCCGGACCAGTATTCGCAGCTGCAGCGCGACATGATTAAGGGTTTTGGCAGCGCGAAGGACAACTGGTTCAGCAGCTTTATGCTGTCGGTTGAGCACCTGACGTCCTGGCACCGCCTGTTCGTCGATCCGCTCAGCCGGGCAATGTACTCCTCGGACGGTCCGGACTTTGAGTTTCTGCAGCAGCGACGCCGGGAGGGGCTGAGTATTCACGAAGCCGTCTGGGAGCTGGCGTGGAAAAAATCCGGGCCGGAAATGGCCGCGCTGGAGCGCTGGCTTCACGAGCATGAAGGGAAGACCATCTCATGAAAAAACACGTACTCATTAACGCCGCGCTGATTGCCGGCATGCTGGCTGCGAGCGCAGGCGTCAGCTGGCTGGTCTGCCAGCTTAACCGTCCTGTGGTTGTGGCCTTCAACATGAAATCCACGGTGGATGCCTTCTTTGACAGCGCCGGTCGCCGTTCGCTGGACGAGGCGCAGACAAAAGCACTCTCAGACCGCTTTAACGCGTCACTGGAGGCCAGCCTCCGGGACTGGCAGATCCGCCATCGTGCCCTCATCCTTGTCGCACCTGCCGTGGTGCAGGGGGCGCCGGATATCACGCGTGAAATCCAGTCTGACGTGGCCCGCCGGATGAAGGAGGGGGCGTGATGCGCGCCCTTGCCCTGGGCCTGACGCTGCTGACCGGCAGCGTGACGGCCGCTGACCTCGGGACGTGGGGCGACCTCTGGCCGGTGGCGGAGCCGGATATGCTGACCGTTATCGAAAGCCGGCTGCAGACGCTGGCGCAGTCCGGCGAGATGGACAAAAAGATGGCGGAGTTTAAGGCACGCGTGGTGCGCAACAGCCAGCGCCCGCCTGCCGTTGAGGGAATAACCCGCGCGGTGCGCTACGAGCGGCGCTGGTTTGACCCGAGCGTGCGGGTGGACAAGGCGCTTGCCGACGACAGGGGCAACGTGTTTGCTCAGGCCGGGCAGGTCTTTAATCCGCTTGATGTGGTGCCGTTTAACGAAACCCTGCTGTTTATCAACGGCGACGATGCGGAGCAGCTCGCGTGGGTACAGCGACAGAAGCCTGACACCCTGATCACCCGCATCATTCTGGTTCAGGGCAACATTCCGCAGACGTCGGAGAAGCTCGACAGCCGCATTTTCTTCGACCAGAACGGGGTGCTGACCGCCCGGTTCGGCATAAGCCAGGTGCCGGCGCGGGTAACGGCGGCACCCAGCGGGAAGCGCCTTCAGGTGGAAATTATTCCGCCCGATATGGAGCAGTATGACGCAGGAGGTGCCCGGTGAAAATGCTGACTGCGTGTCTGTTCGGGCTGCTTCTGTTGGGCAACAGCCCCGTGGCTTCGGCGGACGCCGCCTGCGAAGGGCGTTTCTTCAATCCGATCACCGATATCTGCTGGCGCTGCATGTTTCCTCTGTCGCTCGGCAGCACAAAAGTCACGGGCGGAGATTTACCGGACACGTCCAATCCCGGGAGCCCGATACAGTTTTGTCCAATGCCGCCCCCGGTATTTCAGCGCATCGGCCTGGCAATAGGGTACTGGGAGCCCATGGCCATGACCGATGTGGCGCGTTCTCCAGGCTGCATGGTGAACCTCGGTGGATTCACCATTAATCTCGGGAAAATGGGGATGGGCACCGCAAAAAAGGATGAAAAACAGGTGAACGGCGCGTTCTACCACGTCCACTGGTACAAATATCCGCTGACGTACTGGCTCAACATCATCACCTCCCTCGGGTGCCTGCAGGGCGGCGATCTGGATATCGGATACCTGTCTGAAATCGACCCGACATGGGGGGACAGCGCCCTGACCTCCATTCTGAATCCGGAGGCGGTCATTTTTGCCAACCCCATCGCGCAGGGCGCATGTGCGGCCGACGCGGTGGCCAGTGCAGCAAAAACGTCGGTTGACGCGCTGTTCTGGTGCGCCGGATCGCAGGGGTCAATGTATCCCTTTAACGGCTGGGTGAGCAATGAGTCCAGCCCCCTGCAGTCTTCCGTTCTGGTCAGCGAGCGCATGGCGTTCAAGCTGCACCGTCAGGGGCAGATAATGGAGAGCATCGGGGAGGATAAAAAGGTCTGCTTCGAGTATCCGTCACCCATTATTCCCAAAACGCGCTGGCGCTATCAGATGGTGAATATGTATCCGGACGTGGCGCAGTGCCATCCCTTCGGCCGAACGGTCATGCGCTGGGAAACGGGGCGTAACCCGCCGAATACGAAGAAAAACTACGGCTATCTGCTCTGGCGCAAGCGCAACTGCGTCTTCCTCTGAGAAAAAGGAAACTTCCATGAAAACTCTGTCCGGTCTGACGGCGGCGCTGCTGCTGTCAGCATACTGTTGCACTGCGCTGGCGTCAGGGGCTGATGAGGCGAACCGCGAGTTTATTCGTCAGCAGGAGTCTTTCAGCCAGCAGCTGAGGGGGCAGGACAACGCGCCGCTGCGCCAGATTCTGGAGCAGCAGGTGCGCCAGAACCCTCTTTCAGCAGACGACGCGCGATTTATTGGGGAGCTGAAACAGCGCCAGCGCGAGAACCTGCAGGATAAACCGACGCACGGCGCTCTCTATTTCGTCTCCTTTGCCATCCCGCAGGCGGGGCTTAAGCGCATGCTGACCGAGGCGCGCCGCTACGACATTCCCGCCACCCTGCGGGGCATGGTCAACAACGACATGAAAACGACGGCAACCGCCGTGATGGCGCTTGTTCAGGACGGTTCAGCCAGCGGTGTTGCCATCGATCCCACCCGCTTTCGTGAGTACGGGATCACCAGCGTGCCGTCCCTGGTGGTGTACTGCGAGGCGGGCCACGACGTGATTCGCGGCAATCTTCATCTGAAGCAGGCGCTGGAAAAGGTGGTGGAGAAGGGCGAGTGCAGGGATGAGGCGCAACAGCTGCTTAGTAAAGGAGAGGCCCGATGAAAAGAGCAATACTGATGCCGGTGCTGGCCATTGCCACCACGATGGCGGGCGTAAATGCATTTGCCGATGCTGACGCGCAGTACAGAGCGGGGGCTGATTTTGCCCGTCAGGTACAGGGGCAGGGGGAGAGCAGCCTGAAAAACTTTAACCCCTCAGCGTCTATCCCCAACTATACCGCCTCGCCCGGTGAGAAGAAGTACTATGGCGGCGTGACGGCGACCGGTGATGGTGCGCTGAAAGCGGACGGTACCACGGGCTGGACTACTAATGAGGCCACAAAGGCCGTCACCGACTCGTTTGTTAACAACCCGAAGGAGCCCATTTCACCCGACGCGCCGTTTATTAAGGCCAGCCAGGATGTCCAGTCCCGCGCCGATACCATCATCGGCAAAACGGGGCAGACGCAGTGCGAAGCGCAGAACATCAGCCGCAGCGAGTTCACCAACTATACCTGTGAGCGCGACCTGCTGGTTGAGCAGGCCTGTACGCGCACGGCCAGCATTACCGGCCACTACGAAAACACCACGGTGACGCGCACCTACACGGTGCCCAACAGCGACTTTACCTATACATACGACGGCAACAAGACGGTGAACTTCAGCTTCCGTGCGCCTGCAACCGGTACCGTGCTGAGCGCGTCGGTTGCCGTCCATTTTAATGACAAAAATATGTACTACGGCTTCTCGTGGTGGGGCGTAAATGCGGATTCTGTGGCTAAAAGGGATAACGGATGGGCGCTGCCCGGTGCCGCGGGGGCTGCGCTGACCGCAGGACAGTACTCTCCACAGGGGGCAATGCTCAACAAAAACTGCCTGAGCGGTAAACAATCCCGCTGTCGGGAATATGCTCAGAAGACGCTGTCCTGGATGCAGGGCGGTACGCAGGCCTGGATGACCGCCACCCTGACCATGCAGGTGACGGACAAAAAATGGGTGCCGGACGTGGTCTGGAACGAATCCTGCCCGTTCAGCAAGAGCGAAGGTACGCTCAAAAAGACCGAATGTATTGAGCCGGGGAGCACAAAAACGGTCGTGGTTGACGGGGTGTCATACCCGGTCACGCAGGCTTGCTGGAAGTACAAAGACACGTATATGACCCAGGCTGCTGACAATGGCACCTGCAAAACCTACATGGACAATCCGGCCTGTACGCTTGCCTCACGCACCTGCGCCTTCACGGCAGAAGACGGCAGCGGCTGCCTGCATGAATACGCGACGTACTCCTGTGAAACGCGTACTTCCGGTCAGGTGATGATATGCGGCGGCGACACCTTTTGTCTTGATGGTGACTGTGAGCGGGCGCAGAACGGTAAAAACAACGATTTTGCACCTGTCGTTTCGGCACTCGCCGCGCTGGCCGCTGCGGGCAAGGACGTGGCCGCCATTAACAGCGTTAACGTGCGCGCCTTTACCGGCAGCGCGAAGTTCTGCAAGAAGTTTGCGGCAGGATTCAGCAACTGCTGTAAAGACGGCGGCTGGGGCCAGGACGTCGGGCTTGCCAGGTGCAGCAGCGAGGAGAAAGCGCTGGGCAAGGCCAAAGAGAATAAGCTCACGGTCAGTATCGGTGAGTTCTGTTCAAAAAAAGTGCTCGGCGTCTGTCTCGAGAAAAAGCGCAGCTACTGTCAGTTTGACTCTAAGCTGGCTCAGATAGTGCAGCAGCAGGGACGTAACGGTCAGCTTCACATCGGCTTTGGCAAGGCCAGCAGCCCGGACTGTCGCGGCATCACCCAGACCGAGCTGCAGCAAATTAATTTTGAAGCGCTCGACTTCTCGAACTTTTTCGACGATCTGCAAAAGAACAAGAAAATCCCGGATAACGACACCCTGACGAAGCGCGTCCGCGAGGAAATCGCCGCGCAGCTGAAGAACAAACAGTAAGCCACTCATTACTCACTCAGGACTCTCCATCATGAAAATTAAAGGATTTACTGGACGCCTTATCATCAGCCTGATTGTCGCCTCACCGGTGCTTTACTGGTGCGGGAATATCGTTGATGAAACATCGCGCATCGATGTGTTTTTTATGGCGCTGATGGTTGCGCTTTTCGTGGCGGGAGTTCTGCTGGCGTGGCTGTTAAACCCGCTTTTCAAACGATAACCGACCTGCTTCGGGATAAGGAAGGTTCCAGTGAAAATGAGAAAGACAGCGTTAGCGCTGCTGCTTCTTGGCAGCGTTTTTTCCGCCACAGGAAAAGATGCCGGCTGGCAGTGGTACAACGAATCGCACAGAATGCCGGAGGACGACAAATCCTCTTCAGCACAGCCTCAGCAGGCCTCGCCGGACATCATGGAGAAGCTTGCCACGCTTCAGCAGGCCACGAAGCGCGCCATGTACGAGGCCATTCTGTATCCGGGCGTGGAGAACTTTACCCGCTACTTCCGCCTGCAGAACTACTGGACGCAGCAGGCCGGGCTGTTCTCGATGAGCGCCAAAAAAGCCATGCTCGAGCACCCCGAACTGGACTACAACCTGCAGCACAGCCACTACAACGGTACCGTGCGCAACCAGCTGGCGGCGGACTTTGCCGACCAGCGCCGCGCCATTGAAACGCTGGCTCAGCACTATGGCGTGATGTTCTTCTACCGCGGACAGGACCCGATCGACGGCCAGCTGGTTCAGGTCATTAAAAACTTCCGCGAGACGTATCACCTCAGCGTCATTCCGGTCTCCGTGGACGGTATCGTGAATCCACTCCTGCCGGATACCCGAATGGACGGTGGACAGGCCAGCCGGCTGGGTATTCGTTACTTCCCGGCGCTGATGCTGGCCGATCCTAAAAGCGGGACGGTCAAACCCGTCTCGTATGGCTTTATCAGCCAGGATGACCTGGCGAAGCAGTTCCTCAACGTTTCCACAGATTTTGCCCCCAACTTTTAATACAGGGAGAGTTCGCATGCGTAAATTCCGTTTTCGCCTGCCTGAGTTCGACGTGCCCGGATTATGGGTGCTGAGCCTCGGGATATGGTTTCACATTGTTTCCCGCCTGGTCCGGCGCGAGCCGGAGATGGCCATTCTTCTGGCGCAGATAATCGGCGTCTCGATGGCGCTCTGGGGGGGATACCGCATCATCAACCGCTGGATAGATGCCGCCCGTGAGGCCGAAAAGGCCCGTGATGCCGGAGGATGCCGACATGAACCTTAGACATACCGTGTTTACCGTGGCGCTCATGACCCTCAGTCTGGCCACACAGGCTTCCACGATGGACGAGATCAAATCGTTATGGCATCCACAGGGGGCGCGAGCGTCGGGATCTCTGCCTACATCCCCGGAAGACCCTGAAGCTAAGCCACTTCCGGCGAAGCAGCCGGTCTGGTACCGCCTAAGCAACGGGCGCCAGGTCAATCTGGCCGACTGGAAGGTCGTGCTGTTTATGCAGGGACACTGCCCGTACTGCCACCAGTTTGATCCGGTCCTGAAGTCGCTGTCGGCACGGGTGGGGTTTGGGGTGATGGCCTACACCATCGACGGTCAGGGGGATGCGTCCTTTCCCGATGCGCTGCCCGCGCCGCCGGAGGTAATGAAAACCTTTTTCCCTAACCTGCCCGTGGCCACGCCAACCACCTTTCTCGTCAACGTAAACACCCTTGAAGCCCTGCCCCTGCTGCAGGGCGCGACCGACGAACAGGGCTTTATGGCCCGAATGGATACGGTCCTTCAGATGCGCGGAGTGAAATGATGATAAACCTGTTCAGACACCGCAGTCTTCTGGGCTGCATGCTTCTCGTCTGTTCAACAACCGTTAGTGCGGACGTGAACAGCGACATGAACACCTTCTTTAATAAGCTAGGCTTTGACTCCAATACCAGCCAGCCACAGGTCTGGCAGGGGCAGGCCGCTGGCTACGCCACGGGTGGCTCACTATATGCCCGTACGCAGGTGAAAACCGTCCAGCTTATCTCCATGACGCTGCCCGACATCAACGCCGGCTGCGGCGGTATCGATGCCTATCTGGGCTCCTTCAGCTTTATTAACAGCGATCAGCTGCAGCGTTTCGCCAAGCAGATTATGTCCAATGCGGCCGGATACTTCTTCGATCTGGCGCTGCAGACTACGGTACCGGAAATCAAGACTGCTAAAGACTTCCTGCAGAAGATGGCCAGCGACATTAACAGCATGAACCTCAGCTCCTGCCAGGCGGCGCAGGGGATTGTCGGCGGTCTGTTTCCGCGCACTCAGGTCTCCCAGCAGAAGGTCTGCCAGGACATTGCCGGTGAGAGCAACATGTTTGCCGACTGGGCGGCATCCCGTCAGGGCTGCACGGTGGGGGGAAGCATGGATAAGGTCCGTGATAAGGCCAGTGATAAGGATAAAGAGCGCATAACGAAGAATATC
The DNA here is from genome assembly GCF_036487345.1 of Enterobacter cloacae complex sp. CARB60. Classification (NCBI taxonomy): domain Bacteria; kingdom Pseudomonadati; phylum Pseudomonadota; class Gammaproteobacteria; order Enterobacterales; family Enterobacteriaceae; genus Enterobacter; species Enterobacter cloacae complex sp. CARB60. The sequence continues at coordinate 30,824 of NZ_JAZKLC010000001.1, read as the reverse complement.
AATGTCATCTGGAATGCGCTCGGAAAGAACCGCATGTTTGACGGGAATAAAGAGCTTAAGGAGTTCATCATGACCCTGACCGGAACAATGGTCTTTGATGAGAAGGGTAATATAACCCCGCTTCCGGCAAGAACGACCGATCGCGACCTTATTCGGGCCATGATGGAGGGGGGGACTGCACGGGTGTATCACTGTAATGACAGCGATAAATGTCTGAAGGTGGTTGCCGATGCTAATGTCACGATCAGCCAGAAAAATGCACTGAAAAATCAGATAAAAGACATCCTTTCCAGCATTCAGAATAAAGCCGTTGCCGATCTAAAGTTAACCGAGAAAGAGAAGGGATTTATCACAAGTACTACCATCCCGGTCTTCAAGTACCTGGTTGATCCCCAGATGCTGGGGGTTTCTAACAGCCTCGTTTATCAGCTAACCGATTACATCGGCTACGACATTCTTCTCCAGTACATCCAGGAGCTGGTCCAGCAGGCCCGTGCAATGGTGGCAACGGGAAACTATGACCAGGCGGTTATCGACAGCATCAATAATAACCTCAACGAAGCCACGCGGCAGATAGCCTCCTTCCAGGCACAGGTGCAGGTACAGCAGGATGCGCTTTTGGTTGTTGACCGCCAGATGAGCTATATGCGCCAGCAGGTCTCGGCACGCATGCTGCAGCGCTACCAGAACAACTATCACTTCGGGGGGGCGCGCTGATGCAGGAAATCTATGTCATCGCGGGCGGCGACTGGCTGACGCAGACGCTGAATGCCATCGTCACGTTCATGTCGACGGAGAACTGGGTTGTTATTCGGCGTATTGCGACGGCTTTCTCTGTGCTGGTTGTAGCCATTTCGTGGATACGACGGCACAACATCATGGATATGCTGGGCTGGGCAGGCGTCATTGTGCTGATGTCGCTGCTGGTCAGTGTTCGCACCTCCGTACAAATAATCGATATCAGTAATCAGACAAAGGTCTATAAAGTCGATAACGTGCCCGTCGGGCTGGCACTGCCTGCATCGCTGACCACCAAAATTGGATATGCCCTTGTTCAGGGGTATGAAATGGTCTTTTCACAGCCCGACAGCATCACCTACAGCAAAACCGGCATGATATTTGGGGCGAATCTGGTTTCACGCAGTACGGACTTTTTATCACAGAACCCAGAAATAACGACGATATTCACGGACTATGTGCAGAACTGCGTGATGGGCGATATTTTCCTGAACGGAAAATATACCATGGAAGATCTAATGAACAGCGCAGACCCGTATACGCTGATTTTCTCAAAGCCGAGTCCGCTGAGGGGGATATTCAACAACAATAATCAGTTTTTAACCTGTGAAGAAGCCGCTGCGGTAATTAAGCCAAAGCTTGCCCTGGATACTCAGACCGGAGGAAAAACATGGAGTTACTACGTGCGTCAGCTTTTTGGCGGACGTCCGAATCCTGACATTTTGTTCAGCCAGATGATCGGGGACAGCTATAACTATTTCTATGGTGCCGGTCAGAGCGCCGCGTCGATTGTCCGTCAGAATGTGACGATGAACGCTTTGCGAAATGGCATCATGAGCTATGCAGCCCGCAACGGTGACACCTCAAGCCTGCTGAATATCGCCACTACGTCATCGATGGAGAAGCAGCGGCTGGCGCATGCGACGGTCGGTCAGGTGGCATTACGCTCACTACCTATGTCTCAGACGTTGATTGTCGGTCTGACCATCGGAATATTCCCCCTGATGGTGCTGGGCGGGATGTTTAACGCCGTCACCCTTAATGTGCTGAAGGGGTACGTGCTGGCTATCATGTGGGTGCAGAGCTGGCCACTGCTTTACGCCATCCTCAACAGCTGCATGACCTTTTATGCGAAGGCCAACGGTTCACCAGTGGTTCTCTCGGAGTTGTCACAGGTGCAGATAAAATACTCAGACCTCGCTACCACGGCAGGCTATCTGTCCATGCTAATCCCACCGCTTGCATGGGGAATGCTGAAGGGACTGGGGGCGGGGTTCTCAAATCTCTACAGCCATCTGGCCTCTTCCGCTATCAGCCCTGCAGCCACTGCTGCCTCTGGTGCTGTTGATGGTAACTACTCCTACGCCAACATGCAGACAGAAAATGTGAGTGGTTTTAACTGGAATACCAATAGCTCAACAGTATTTGGACAAATGAGCCAACAGTTGGCTAACGGAGCCAGTTCGACGCAAATGCGTGATGGCAGTGTAGTGACAGATTCCAGTGGTGCTACGTCACGTATTCCTATGAGTATCAACATGACTCGTCAGATTGCAACCGCACAGCAGGCAATGGCCCGCGAGGCACAAAGCCAGTCCGAGAGTGCATTGCATGGATATAACAGTAGTTTGAGTAGCGCATGGAATACGCTCAGTCAATTTGGCTCAAACCGTGGTAGCAGTGATTCATTGACCAGTGGTGCAGACAGCACTATGAGTGCTCAGGATTCTATGATGGCCAGCAGAATGCGCAGCGCAGTAGAAAGCTATGCGAAGGGGCATAACATTAGTAACGAACAGGCCACACAAGAGCTGTCAGCGCGCAGTTCTCGAGCATCTGCTGGGCTTTATGGCGATGTTCACGCCAAAGGAAGTGCTGGATTTAAACTTCTTGGCAACGGTGGTGGTGTAGGTTTTCAGGCTGGCGTGAAAGCAGGTGTCGACTGGAGTGATGATGATACTCACCAGGCAACCAGTAGTACTCGAGGTAGCCACGATGCCCGCCATGATATGGATGCAAGAGCAACCCAGGACTTTAAGGAGGCGAGTGATTACTTTACTAGCCGTAAAGTCAGTGAATCTGGGAGCCATACGGACAATAATGCGGCTTCCCGAGCAGATCAACTTTCGGCATCGTTGAACTCAGCAAAACAGAGCTATGATCAGTACACCACAAGTCAGGCTCGTAGCCATGAATATGCTGAAATGGCGTCTCGTACAGAAAGTATGAGTGGTCAAATGAGCGAGGATCTAAATCAGCAGTTTGCCCAGTATGTCCGTAAACATGCACCTCAAGATGCAGATACATTGCTTACTAATACCAGCTCAGCAGAAATCGCAGGAAAACGTCGGGAACTGGCTTGGGGATTTGTTCAGGAACAGGTACAACCGAGCGTTGATGCATCATATTCAGCAGCTAAAGGAAATGTTGGCCATGGTATGGGGGCCATTTCTGGTGGCGGTGGAAATAGCGATGTTATTGCCGATCACCAGTCTCATCAGGCTACTATCGAACAACGTACACAGAACATTGGAATTAAGGATGATGTAAAAGGTCAAGTTGATAATATGCTCACAACATCGAGAGAAAATATAGCTGATACTCGAGGAAGTATACGAGATAAAGAAGGTGGCATAAGTCAACAGTATTCTGATCTGCAAAAACATCATAATTCAGAGCAATCTTCGCAGGCAAATACGTATAATATGGAAAAAGAGTCTCAAGAGCGGGTGCCGGGGGCGGATAGCCCTGAAGAGTTGATGAAGAAGGCTAAAGAGTATCAAGATAAACATAAGTAGTAAGGGTACGCATGGGAGAGTAGGATGAAAAATGTTTTTCAAATGTGCTTAGTGATGGTTATACAATTTGTAGCGTGTTATCTGTCAGAGCGGCCGTTGCCGGAAATACTATTTTTCGTCTTTTTTGTTTTTATATGGCAAGGGTTGTTTTTATATTTGTCTTCCAAAATTCAAGAGAAAAATAACCTTCCAGGATATGAGTGCAATAAAATAGTTTGGTATGCATTTATACCTATTGCGACATTATTCCCGCCACTACTTACCTTGTTGGCAATTGTAGTTGGGTCTTTGTATGAATTGCGAAGGGTTAGTGGATGTAAAAGTTATAAAAATTGGATTGAGTCACAAATTGTCTTAAATTCATCAGAGGATGACAATGAGGTTGAACTGGAATTCAAGTCTGTTGAGTTTGATAGATATAACCCAGCTACTGGTTTACCCATGATAGGCGGAGTGGATATATCAGGGAATCCCAGTGGCTCAACAAGGCATAATTAGAAGGTTGTTTCAATTCTAGATTGAAAAAGGAGTGAGGTTTATGGAGAAAAGGATGTTGTTAGCACTGGTCACATCTTCAGTCGCCCTTTCTGGGTGCGGAGTGCATAACGTAGAAAACACCGAACCGAGTAAATATCATCGTGCTGCAGACTATGCTTCTGATGTGGTTAAACGTTCAGGGTGTATAGGGAGAATTGACGATTTGCTTTTTAGCTCGGGGGAAATATTCGTGAATGATTATGGATTGAATTATTCATCTAGTAATGCTGGTCTTCATTGCACGAAAACCTCATTTCGAGAGTCAATGTCTCGATATTGCCAAAGTAAATCAGGTGTTTTTTTAGATGGTTGGTGCTCAGTAGACGATGTCCCTATTTTTAAGGTTGATGGATTCACTACCCTTGAAAGGGGACCATCTCAGTCTGCAGATAAATGGATTCAATCCAGCCGCCATTGGGGATATGAAAGTAAACGAGATCAACAAGTAAAGTCAGATGAGCGTCAGCGTAGCGAAATGGAAGAAAAAGAACGGGTAGTGAGAGAGAAAAACATGGAGGTTGATACTAAAGTTGGTGATTTGATATGTCGAGAGGATTACGAGGCGAAACCTTATCAATATCCTGGGGTTGCATACTACAAAGCATACGTGGAAAAAAAAAGAGAAAAATAAACTACAGTTGCGATTGGTTTGGCACGGTGGTGATAGGTTTGTAGTTAACGATATAACTAATGTGAATAATATAATCTGGTCAAGTCCTAAAGGGTGGCGCCATTGCAATTGAATTTATAACACTTCTTTAATAACTAAGCCCGCATGTTCGGGCTGTTTCTTATATTCTCCATTCTGAATGTTCATTTTGAATACCGGGCCGATGTATTCTAAACCTCAATGAGGATAATATGAGTTTTAATGCAAAGGATATGACCCAGGGCGGTCAGATCGCGAGCATGCGCATCCGTATGTTCAGTCAGATCGCCAATATCATCGTGTACTGTCTCGTCATTCTCTTCGGCGTCATTGTCGCGATTACGCTGTCGGTTAAACTGACCTGGCAGACGTTCGTGAACGGCATGGTTTATTACTGGTGTCAGACGCTGGCCCCCATGCGCGATATTTTCAAATCCCAGCCTGTCTATACCATCCGTTATTACGGCCATGAGCTGAAGTATAACGCGCAGCAAATAATGCAGGACAAATATATCCAGTGGTGCGCCGACCAGGTCTGGACGGCCTTTATTCTTGCCGCCATCATCGCGGCCGTGGTGTGCGTTATTACCTTCTTTGTCACCACCTGGATTCTGGGCCATCAGGGTAAGCATCAGAGTGAGGACGAGATAACGGGAGGGCGCCAGCTGACTGATGACCCGAGAGCGGTGGCGAAAATGCTCAGGCGCGACGGTCTCGCATCCGACATCAAAATCGGTGAGCTGCCGCTTATTAAGGACTCGGAGATCCAGAACTTCTGTCTGCACGGTACCGTCGGGGCCGGTAAATCAGAAGTTATCCGCCGTCTGATGAACTACGCCCGCCAGCGTGGCGATATGGTCATCGTGTATGACCGCTCCTGTGAGTTCGTCAAAAGCTACTATGATCCGGCCACAGATAAAATCCTTAACCCGCTGGATGCGCGCTGCGCTGCATGGGACCTGTGGCGGGAGTGCCTGACGCAGCCTGACTTCGACAACGTTTCCAACACGCTTATTCCTATGGGCACGAAGGAAGACCCCTTCTGGCAGGGGTCGGGACGTACCATCTTTGCCGAAGCCGCTTATCTGATGCGCAACGACAAGGACCGCAGCTACAGCAAGCTGGTCGACACGCTGCTTTCCATCAAGATTGAGAAGCTGCGCTCGTACCTGAAAAACTCCCCAGCGGCGAACCTGGTGGAAGAGAAAATCGAGAAAACGGCGATCTCCATCCGCGCCGTGCTGACCAACTACGTCAAGGCCATCCGCTACCTGCAGGGCATCGAAAATAACGGCGAGTCATTCACCATACGCGACTGGATGCGCGGCGTTCGTGAGAATGGTAAAAACGGCTGGCTCTTTATCTCCTCCAATGCTGACACCCACGCTTCCCTCAAGCCGGTTATCTCCATGTGGTTGTCCATCGCCATTCGCGGGCTGCTGGCGATGGGTGAAAACCGTAACCGCCGCGTGTGGATCTTCGCCGACGAGCTGCCGACCCTGCACAAGCTGCCGGACCTGGTTGAGATCCTGCCGGAGGCGCGTAAGTTTGGCGGCTGCTACGTCATTGGCATTCAGTCCTACGCCCAGCTGGAAGATATTTACGGGCAGAAGCCGGCGGAAACGCTGTTCGACGTGCTGAACACCCGTGCCTTCTTCCGCTCTCCGTCGCGCAATATCGCCGAGTTCGCCGCTGGCGAAATCGGTGAAAAAGAAATCCTCAAGGCGTCCGAGCAGTATTCCTACGGTGTGGACCCGGTACGCGACGGTACCTCGGTCGGCAAGGACATGGAGCGCGTCACCCTGGTGAGTTACTCCGACGTCCAGACGTTGCCAGATCTCTCCTGCTACGTCACGCTTCCCGGACCTTATCCTGCCGTGAAAATGGCGCTGAAGTATCAGCAGCGTCCAAAGGTGGCACCGGAATTCATTCCGCGCACCATCGACGGGAAAGCGGAGGAACGCCTGAATGCCGCGCTGGCTGCACGTGAACATGAATCCCGCAGCATCGCCATGCTCTTTGAACCGGATGCAGACGTTATCGCGCCAGAGGGCAGTGCGGAGAATGCTGGCCAGCCCCAGCAGCCCCAGCAGCCCCAGCAGCCCCAGCAGCCCCAGCAGCCCCAGCAGCCCCAGCAGCCCCAGCAGCCCCAGCAGCCCCAGCAGCCCCAGCAGCCCCAGCAGCCACAGCAGCCACAGCAGCCACAGCAGCCACAGCAGCCACAGCAGCCACAGCAACTGACGCCCGCGCCCCGCGCTGCAGACGCGGCATCCGTAGCAGGTGCGGCAGGCGCCGGCGGCGTGGAGCCTGAGCTGAAGACAAAGGCGGAAGAGGCAGAGCAGCTGCCGCCCGGCATCGATGAAAGCGGTGAAGTAGTGGATATGGCGGCATGGGAGGCGTGGCAGGCGGAGCAGGACGAACTGTCTCCTCAGGAGAGGCAGCGTCGTGAAGAAGTGAACATCAACGTTCACTGGGCGCCTGAAAAGGATCTTGAGCCGGGAGGATACATCTGATGATGAGCATCGGATCGGTAAAATCCGCCGGCAGCGCGGGCAATTATTACACCGACAAGGACAACTATTACGTTATCGGCAGTATGGGCGAGCGCTGGGCCGGAAAAGGGGCTGAAGCGCTGGGGCTCAGCGGCGGGGTGGACCAGAAGGTCTTTACGAAGGTTCTGGAGGGACGCCTGCCGGATGGCAGCGACCTCAGCCGGACTCAGGACGGGGCGAACAAACACCGTCCGGGCTACGACTTCACCTTCTCTGCGCCCAAAAGTGTCTCCGTGATGGCCATGCTCGGTGGCGACAAGCGTCTTATTGAGGCCCACAACCGCGCGGTGGAGACCGCCATTAAGCAGATAGAGGCGATGGCCTCCACGCGGGTTATGACGGAGGGCAGGAGCGAGACGCAGCTGACCGGCAACCTGGTGATGGCGCTGTTTAACCACGATACCAGCCGCGACCAGGAGCCGCAGCTGCACACCCACGCGGTGGTGGCCAATGCCACTCAGCATGGCGATGAGTGGCGAACGCTCAGCAGCGACAAAGTGGGCAAAACCGGGTTTATTGAGAATATCTACGCCAACCAGATTGCCTTTGGCCGCCTGTATCGTGCCGCGCTGAAGGATGACGTCGCGGCGATGGGCTATGAGACTGAGACGGTCGGCAAACACGGCATGTGGGAGCTGAAGGGCGTACCGACGGAGCCGTATTCCAGCCGCAGCAGGACCATCAGCGAGGCGGTCGGTGATGACGCGTCCCTGAAGTCCCGCGACGTGGCGGCGCTCGATACCCGCCAGTCGAAGCAGAGGGTTGACCCCGAACAGCGCATGGCCGAGTGGATGCAGACCCTGAAAGCGACGGGGTTTGACATTAAAGCCTACCGTGAGGCGGCAGACCTGCGGGTTGTGCAGGGGAATATTCCCGCAACGACGCCTGAAGCCATTGATATTAACAGCAGCGTCGGGCAGGCCATTGCGATGCTGAGTGACCGGCGGGCGCGGTTCACGTATTCCGAACTGCTGGCCACCACCCTCGGGCAGCTGCCCGCGCGGCCGGGCATGGTGGAGATGGCGCGTGACGGCATCGATGCGGCGATAAAAAATGAGCAGCTCATCCCGCTGGATAAAGAGAAGGGGCTGTTTACCTCGAACATCCACGTGCTGGACGAGCTGTCGGTGTCGGCGATGACCCGCGATTTACAGCGGACGGGGCAGGCCGACATTTTTCCGGATAAAAGCGTGCCCCGCAGCCGGTCATACAGCGATGCCGTGAGCGTTCTGGCCCAGGACCGTCCGCCAGTGGCCATTATTTCGGGTCAGGGCGGGGCGGCCGGCCAGCGGGAGCGCGTGGCGGAGCTGACGATGATGGCGCGCGAACAGGGGCGTGACGTGCAGATTATCGCCGCCGACAGGCGTTCGCGCAGCGCCCTTATGCAGGATGAGCGCCTCAGTGGCGAGCATATCACCGACAGGCGGGGGCTGACGGAGGGCATGGCCTTTACGCCCGGCAGCACGCTGATTGTGGACCTGGGGGAGAAGCTGACCCTGAAAGAAACGCTCACGCTGCTCGACGGCGCGCTGCGCCATAACGTCCAGCTGCTGATAGCCGACAGCGGCCAGCGCACCGGGACCGGCAGCGCCCTCACCGTCATGAAGGAAGCGGGAGTGAGCACGCTCGCGTGGCAGGGCGGTGAGAAGACGCAGGTCTCGGTTATCAGCGAGCCTGACCGGCGACAGCGGTATGACCGCCTGGCCGCTGACTTTGCCCGAAGCGTCCGCGCAGGTGAACACAGCGTGGCGCAGGTCAACGGTCCGCGCGAGCAGGCGGTGCTCGCAGGCGTAGTCCGCGAGGCGCTTAAGGCGGAAAAGGTGCTGGGCGAGCGGGAGGTCAGTATCACCACGCTGGAGCCGGTCTGGCTCGACAGCCGCCATCAGCAGGTGCGCGACCACTACCGGGAGGGGATGGTCATGGAGCGCTGGAATGCCGAAGCACGCAGCCGGGAACGCTTTGTCATTGACCGCGTGACGGGCCGCAACAACAGCCTGACGCTGCGCAACGCCCAGGGTGAGACGCGGGTGACCCGCCTGTCTGAACTCAACAGCAGCTGGTCGCTGTACCGCACCGGCACGCTGCAGGTGGCCGAAGGCGACCGCCTGGCGGTGCTGGGCCAGGCGCAGGGGACGCGGCTCAAGGGAGGCGATACGGTGACCGTTAAGGCGCTCGGGGAGGCGGGGCTCGTCGTCAGCCTGCCGGGGCGTAAGGCGGACGTGGTCCTGCCCGCCGGTGACAGTCCGTTTACCGCCGCGAAGGTGGGTCAGGGCTGGGTGGAGTCGCCGGGCCGCTCGGTGAGCGACAGCGCCACGGTCTTTGCCTCGCTGTCGCAGCGCGAGCTGGATAACACCACGCTGAACAAACTGGCGCTCAGCGGCAGGGCGGTGCAGCTCTATTCCGCACAGACGGCGCAGAAAACGACGGAGAAGCTGTCACGTCAGTCTGCCTGGAGCGTCGTTTCTGAACAGATTAAGGATGCGGCGGGGCATGACAGGCTCGATGATGCGCTGGCGCACCAGAAGGCCGGGCTGCACACCCCGGAGCAGCAGGCTATCCATCTGGCCATTCCGGTGCTGGAGGGGAACGGCCTGGCGTTCACGAAGCCGCAGCTGATGGCCGCCGCGAAAGAATTTGAGCAGGACAGCCTCAGCCTGCAGGTCATCGAAAAGGAGGCGGACCGGCAGATACGCAGCGGCGCCCTGCTGTCGGTGCCGGTATCGCCTGGAAACGGCCTGCAGCTGCTGGTCTCACGCCAGTCGTACAATGCGGAGAAAAGTATCCTCCGCCACGTTCTGGAGGGAAAGGAGGCCGTCACCCCGCTGATGGATAAGGTTCCGGACGCGCAGCTGGCGGGCCTGACCGACGGGCAGCAAAACGCCACGCGCATGATACTGGGATCCCCCGACCGCTTTACCCTGGTGCAGGGCTACGCCGGGGTGGGTAAAACCACCCAGTTTAGGGCCGTCATGTCGGCCATCGGCACGCTGCCGGAACGGGAGCAGCCGCGGGTTATCGGCGTGGCCCCCACCCACAGGGCGGTGAGCGAGATGCGCGACGCGGGCGTACCCGAAACGCAGACGCTGGCGGCCTTTATTCACGACACGCAGCATCAGCTGCGCGGCGGCGAACGACCGGACTTCAGCAACGTACTGTTTCTCGTGGATGAAAGCTCGATGGTCGGTAACGCCGACATGGCGAAGGCGTACAGCCTGATTGCCGGGGGCGGGGGACGCGCGGTCTCCAGCGGCGATACCGACCAGCTGCAGTCCATTGCCCCGGGCCAGCCCTTCCGCCTGCTGCAGAAGCGCAGCGCCATTGACGTGGCGGTGATGCAGGAGATTGTCCGCCAGACGCCGGAACTTAAACCTGCCGTCTACAGCCTGATTAACCGCGATATCGGCAGCGCCCTGACGACCATTGAGAGCGTGGCGCCGGCACAGGTGCCGCGCAGGGCGGATGCCTGGCAGCCGGACAGCTCCGTCATGGAGTTCAGCCGCGAACGGGAGGAGGCCATCGCGAAAGCCGTGGCGGCCGGCGACATGATGTCCGGCGGGCAGCCCGCGACGCTGCTGGAGGCCATCGTGAAGGACTACACGGGGCGCACGCCAGAGGCGCAGGCGCAGACCATCGTTATCACCGCACTGAACGCCGACCGCCGCCAGGTGAACGCCATGATTCATGAAGCCCGTCAGGGTGCCGGCGAGGTGGGCGAAAAAGAGGTCACGCTGCCGGTTCTCACGCCTGCCAATATCCGCGACGGGGAACTGCGGCGCATGGCAACGTGGGAGGCATCCCGTGACAGCCTGGTTCTGCTGGACAGCACCTATTACAGCATTGAGGCGCTGGACGGGGAGGCGCACCTGGTGATGCTGAAGGATGCGCAGGGCAACACCCGCAGCCTGTCGCCCGCGCAGGCTGCGACAGAGGGCGTCACGCTCTACCGTCAGGACACCATTACCGTGTCGGAAGGCGACCGGATGCGCTTTTCGAAAAGCGACAACGAGCGGGGCTTCGTGGCCAACAGCGTCTGGTCGGTCAGTGAGATAAAAGGTGACAGCGTCACGCTGTCGGACGGGAAACAGACCCGTACGCTCACGCCGTCAGCCGAGCAGGCAGAGCAGCACATCGACCTGGCCTATGCCGTCACCGTTGAAGGCTCACAGGGAGCGAGCGAACCCTTCTCCATCTCCCTGCAGGGCACGGACGGCGGACGTAAGCGGATGGTGAGCTTCGAGTCGGCCTACGTGGCGCTGAGCCGCATGAAGCAGCACGCGCAGGTCTATACCGACAACCGGGACAAGTGGGTGGCCGCGATGGAAAAATCGCAGGCGAAAAGTACGGCGCATGACATTCTGGAGCCGCGCGGCGACCGCGCCGTCGCGAATGCCGTCCGCCTGACGGCGACGGCAAAAGCGCAGGGTGAGGTGCCTGCCGGTCGCGCCGCGCTGCGCCAGGCCGGGCTGCAGCCTGAGGGCTCAATGGCGAAATTTATCTCGCCGGGGCGTAAATATCCGCAGCCGCACGTGGCGCTCCCGGCCTTCGACCGCAACGGCAGGCAGGCGGGCGTCTGGCTGAGCGCCCTGACGTCCGGAGACGGGCAGCTTAAGGGGCTCGCTGGTGAAGGCCGGGTGATGGGCAGCGGGGACGCGGCGTTTGCGGGTCTGCAGGCCAGCCGTAACGGCGAGTCGCTGCTGGCGCGGGATATGGAAGAGGGCGTGCGGCTCGCGAGGGAGAATCCGCAGAGCGGCGTGGTGGTGCGGCTCGAAGGCGAGGTGCGACCGTGGAACCCCGGCGCCATTACCGGCGGTCGGGTCTGGGCCGACGGCCTGCCCGATGGCACCGGTACGCAGCCCGCAGAAACGGTGCCGCCGGAGGTGCTGGCACAGCAGGCCCGGGAGGCTGAGGTGCAGCGGGAGCTGGATAAGCGTGCCGAAGAGGCGGTCCGCGAGATGGCCCGCAGCGGCGACAGGCCGGCCGGAGGGGCTGACGTCGCCGTCCGGGATGTGGTGCGGGATATGGATCGGATAAAAGAAACGCCAGCATCTCCCCTCACGCTGCCGGATGCGCCGGAAGAACGCCGCCGGGATGAGGCGGTGTCTCAGGTGGTGCGCGAGAGCGTGCAGCGGGACCGCCTGCAGCAGATGGAGCGCGAAACGGTGCGAGACCTTGAGCGTGAAAAGACCCTGGGAGGCGACTGATATGCGCGCTGAAAACCATCCGCTCTTCCCCCTTGTGGTGGTGGCCGACTGCTGGCTGCAGCGTCTGCTTGTGTGGACGCCGGGCCAGACCGACCTTATCAAAACCGTGGCGCTCCTCCTGATGGTGGCCGACCACATCAGCATGCTGTGCGGACTGGATAATGACTGGCTGCGTCTTGCCGGTCGGGGAGCGTTTCCGCTCTTTGGCCTGGTCTGGGCCATGAACCTCGCCCGCCATCCGCAGATTCAGCAGCGCGCCCTGAACCGGCTCTGGATATGGGCCGGGGTGGCGCAGGGCGGCTGGATACTGGCCGGGCTGCGCCCGGACCTGGGCAATATTCTGTTTGCCTTTGCGGTCAGCGGACAGGCACTGGCGCTGATACAGCGGCACGGGCCGCGCACGTGGCCGCTCTCCCTGATGCTGGTTCTGGCCTGGCTGCCGTTTTCGGCGGGAAGCTACGGGCTGGCGGGGGTAGTGATGTTGATGCTGGCCTGCGGCGTATGTATGACGGGCCGGCGCACCACGCGCACGGGGCTGGCGCTGTGTCTGGCACTGGCGATACTCGCGCTGAATGCCGCGGACAGCCCCGCCTTTGCCATCGCGGGTCTGGTAATACCCGGCGTTACCCTGACGGTGCTGAGTCGGACCTGTTGCCGCGTGCCGAGGTTCTGGCCGCGCGAATTTTTCCCGCTGTTCTACGCGGTGCACCTTGCCGTCATCGGACTGATGGTGATGTGATATCTGCCGTGTCAGAATAGGGTCAGTCAGGGGAGTATACGTGAAACAGATTTATCCGGAGGCAGGATGACAGAGCAGGGGCGCCCCACGCTGACGCTGCGCCGCAAAGCGGAGCCAGAAGGTCAGCGTGCAGTAAGCAACAGTGAACCGGACGGTGCGGGTCCGGGCCGGGTCACGCGTAAAAAGACCGTGGTGGTGAACACGACGCCTGCCTGGAAGGTCAGGAAGCAGGCGGTGGATGAGAGCGCGAAAAAGGCGCAGGCGGACGAGAAGGCCGCCAGAAAAGCAGAGAAAGCCCGGCAGTGGGCTGAGCGACAGGCCCAGGAGAGGGAGGCCATGCGGGCGGCCAGGCGCAAACCTGCCCCGGAACCGGTGTACCGGAAGGTCATGCCGCTTGCGGACGCGCTCGCGCTCCTGAAGCGTTGCTGGCCAGCCCTGGTGACGGACGGCCAGCCGCAGCTCCTGGCGGTCAACATCCGGGAGGCAATGGTCAATGACATTCGCCGGCGCGGGCTGGAGATTTCCGTGAAGACGCTGAAACGCTGCCTTGCCGCCGTCACCCGCTCGGATGCGTATCTGGGCGCCATGACGGTGGGCGCGTGGCGTAAAAACCTTGCCGGTGAACCGGTCGCAGCGGTGAGTGCGGAGGAGGCGGCGTATGCCGTGGAGCGCAGGGCTCAGGAGCACGCTAAACGACAGCGCAGGGCGGTCAGAAGCGTCGCCACCCGTGCACGGAACGAACTGATAACAACCGAGAAGAGAAAAACACAGGATGAACATGAATAAAACCCTTTCAGTCATGCTTGCCGCAGGCCTTCTGGTCTCCGGCGTGGCGGGGGCAGCAGAGAAACCTGCCGTTGCCTTTACCCCGGAGCAGGAAGCCCGCATTGGTGAAATCGCGAAAGACTACCTGCTGGCTCATCCGGAAGTGCTGGTTGAGGTCAGCCAGAAGCTGCAGGCCCAACAGCAGGAGAAGCAGCAGCAGGCGATGACGGCCGCCGTGGTTCAGAATCAGGCAGCGCTGCTGAACGATAAAGGCACACCATCATATGGTCCTGCTGATGCGAAAGTGACGGTCGTTGAATTCTTTGATTACCAGTGCATCTACTGTGCCCGCCTGGCGCCGGAACTGGAGAAGGTAATAAAAGCTAACCCGGACGTGCGCTTTGTGTTCAAGGAATTCCCGATATTTGGCCAGCGCTGGCCGGCGTCGCTCAGTGCGGCGAAAACCGGGCTTCAGATCTGGAAGCAGAAGGGGGCCGATGCTTACCTTAACTATCACAACGCGATTTACGCTACCGCACACAACGAGGGTAAGCTGACCGATGCTGATATCAGCGCGGCCGCAAAAGCCGTGAAGTTCGATGCGAAAACAGCCCCAGATGTTCAGGGGACCCTGGATGGCATAAACACACTTGCGCAGCAGCTGGGCTTCAGCGGTACCCCGGCCCTAGTGGTTCTCCCGTCAGCCGGCGCCAGTGCTGATAACGTGACGGTTATTCCGGGATACACCAGCGCGGAGGCCCTGCAGCAGGCCATCAGTCATGCTGCCGGTGATACCAAAAAATAATCAGGCGTCCGCCAACTGATACCGCTAAAAGAGACTGACGCCTTCGCCGTGCTCAGTTGTCCAACCCCGGAGAAGGGTAAAAGCAAGTTTTCCCCGTCTCCGGCGTTTCTGGCTAACACATCCGAACAGTATTTCTGAGGTTATTTAATGCGTAAGTTCACCTTTCGCCAGCTGGCCGTGTCCGGTCTGGTATGTCTTTCGCTGAGCTGTATTCAGCCTGCAGCAGCGGCATCCTCCGTTCAGGTCGGCTTTTCACCTGAAGGCAGCGCGTTGCAGCTGGTCCTTAAGACGATTGAGTCAGCACAGCAGGAAATTCGGCTGATGGGCTACTCATTTACGTCTCCGGAGGTGGTTAGTGCGCTTGTCAGGGCAAAACGTCGTGGTGTGGATGTGAAGATAGTGCTTGATGAAAAGGGCAACCGGAGCAAAGCCAGCCAGGCGGCGATGAACGTCGTGGTGAACGCGGGAATTCCGCTGCGCACCAACGGTCGCTACGCCATCATGCATGACAAAGTCATTATTGTTGATAATCATACAGTTGAGGCTGGTAGCTTTAACTACACTCGCTCTGCTGCATCGCGGAATAGCGAGAATGTGCTGGTTATTAATGAGGTGCCGGAAGTGGCACAAACCTACCTTCAGCACTGGCAGTCGCGCTGGGACGGAGGAACGGACTGGCATTCTTCATACTAAGTCGCATCGTCATTTGATCCGCAATCTACATCCATCCAGGTGAGTCATGCGCCAACATGGCTCACACTTACGCGTAAAGTTAAGTCGCTGATTTCAGATATCTGTAGTATTCTCTGCAAACGATCCAAGTTTGATCCTTGAGGAGGCAGAGATGTCGCAGATCGAAAATGCAGTAACTTCCTCATCGAAAGAAAAGCGTTCTTACCGAAAAGGTAAGCCGATGTCGGCGAGTGAAAGACAGCTTGCCGCGATTGCGCGTAAACGTGAAACACATAAAGAAGTGAAGGTTTTTGTTAAAAATCCTCTTAAAGATTGGATGATTACGATCTGTGAAGAGGAAGGGCTCACTCAAGCTCAGTTTATTGAGACCTTACTCGAACGTGAACTTTCTGAACGCGGCGTTCTCGATGTAAAGACTTCACATTCTTGAACGTTTTCTCATTGGATGCTAGATTACTGATCGTTTTAGTGAATTCTTGGTTGGCCACGCCATAAGGTGGCAGGGAACTGGTTCTGATGAGGTGTCTACCCGGTACCAGAAAAGCAAAAACCCCGATAATCTTCACCAGGTTTGGCGACTAAGAGAAGATTAACGGGGCCTACTTAAACTGTATAGAAGCTGTTGCTCTATGCAGGGAGTATAGTTTTATGCTCAGAAAACTGCAATACCCGTTTCTGTGCCATTTACTCCTTCCGTGCAACATAAGTGCGGGAAGGTGTGACTGACGCCCAGACCCTGTTCTCCCATTACCGTCAGGTCAAAAACCCGCATCCGGCATTCACGCCGCGTGAAGGAAAGAAGACTCTGCCGTTCTGCCGTAAGCTGATGGCGAAAGCCGAAGGCTTCACGTCCCGTTTCGATTTTTGCGTCCACGTGGCGTTTGTGCGATCGCTGGGTAAGCGTCACCGCATGCCGCCGGTGCTGCGCCGTCGTGCCATCGATGCGCTGCTTCAGGGGCTGTGCTTCCACTATGACCCGCTGGCCAACCGCGTCCAGCGCTCCATCACCAATCTGGCCATCGAGTGCGGGCTGGCGACGGAGTCAAAGAGTGGGAACCTCTCCATCACCCGCGCCACGCGGGCGCTCAGGTTTATGGCAGAGCTGGGGCTGATAACCTACCAGACGGAGTATGACCCGCAGATTGGGTGCAATATCCCGACCGATATCACCTTCACGCCGGCGCTGTTCTCGGCGCTCGACGTCTCAGACGTGGCCGTGGTGGCCGCGCGCCGCAGCCGCGTCGAATGGGAAAACCAGCAGCGCAAAAAGCAGCACCTCCAGCCGCTGGGGATGGACGAGCTGATAGCGAAGGCCTGGCGTTTTGTGCGCGAACGTTTCCGCAGCTACCAGACCGAGCGCAAGTCGCACGGGCTGAAGCGTGCACGTGCCCGCCGTGACGCGGGCAGAACCCGCCAGGACATTGTCACCCTGGTGAAACAGCAGCTGACGCGCGAGTACGCCAGCGGCCGCTTTACCGGCGGGCTGGACGCAATGAAGCGCGAGCTTGAGCGGCGCGTGAAAGAGCGCATGCTGATGTCGCGCGGGAACAACTACTCGCGTCTGGCCTCCGTCCCCATATAACCCCCCTTCGTGAAAAATCCGGCTGACGCCGGAGGATTTCGCACGCCCGCAGCACGCCGGCGCTCATTATCTGAGCGGAACGGTCGCCAGCTGCACCGGCATTCCCGTCATCCGGCCATCAGAACGGCCGTCAATCTGACCGGCGAAGCCCGTTGCGGTCGCTGAATTTATTTACCCACAATTAACTGCAAGGGCCCTTTCCGTAAGGTTACAACCGTATAGCTTACAGAGCGCTAGCCGACGTGATTTCAAAGTGCGTGGTTTCCTTTAAAAACCTGCTCTGTACTCCTTTTAAATAAATAAGATTACTTCTTATAAATAAATAACCTGTTCATCGCCTGCCCTCTGGACAGGCTCAGAAGAATGCACGCCCTTGCAGCGGACTTAACGTCCGCGCCGGTTCGGTGAACATCTCAGGTTGGTCCC
This sequence comes from Enterobacter cloacae complex sp. CARB60, assembly GCF_036487345.1. NCBI lineage: Bacteria > Pseudomonadati > Pseudomonadota > Gammaproteobacteria > Enterobacterales > Enterobacteriaceae > Enterobacter > Enterobacter cloacae complex sp. CARB60. The sequence goes on along the minus strand of NZ_JAZKLC010000001.1, from coordinate 13,339 downwards.
GCCGCGTTGCAGCGGGCGCTGTCGCGCGCTTATAGTTACAACATACTAAAGATTTCAGAAGAGTCACCGTGCACAGCGGCAGCACCTGAGCCGGGACCCACCCCTGAAAAGCGCCGCCGCCCCCGGCCCAAAGGGCCGGGAATGATGTCGCTTTTAATGATGGATGTTGTAACTAGGCTTTTGAGTCGCTGTAAGTGGTATTGCTGGAAGTTTCGAGTGACACGCCCGTAAGCAGCCCTGACGGCCCGCTAACGCGGAGATACGCCCCGACTGCGGCTTCGCCTTGTCGTGACCACTCCGATGGCGCACATCAGCTTCTGCGTTGCTTCTGGCTGGGTTGTTCTGGTCTGGCAGGAGGGGGGTTATTACGGCTTTAGCCGTAATACTTTTTTTGTCCTCGCTTCGCTGCGGGGCCTCCGGCGCTTTGCGCCTCCATGCCGTTTCACGGCATAATCACACCTGACGCCACGTATCGTTTAAGGAAGAGCAGAATGGAGTATTCACACGCCTTCATGCGACAGCATGAAGAGATGTGCCAGGTGGTGGGCAGCATTGTTTTTGCGCTGGCCGAAGCCGGCCATGATTCGCGCCGCGAAAACATTGTCGCCGTGGTGCACAGTGAGATTGCGGAAACAGGAAAACGGGAGCCTGACCAGGTGCTTTATCTGCAGCTGGCCATCGACCTGCCGGAACAGGCCCACTTCCTGCCGGGGCAGGGAAACTGCTAACGTCAGGGGAAGACACCAGAATGTCACGAACGGTCGAAATACTGCAGTACACCTTACACAGCGACAGCGGTGACGGTTTTCACCGAATAATGCGGTATATCAGCGTTCCGCTTCATCAGCGCCACGGCATCGATGTTGTGTGGTCTACTCCGGCTCTGCATGATCCGGATTACTACATTCTGGTGCGCGCTTTTGACAGCCCGGAAAATATGTCTGCTGCGCTTGATGCTTTTTATGCAGGCGATGACTGGCGCCATGGTCCGCGAGAAGACATTATTCCTTGTATCGACAGCTGCATCAAAACGGTGATAAGGCTGCCTGCGGAAAGCGTGGAAAAGCTTCGCGGCAAACATAACCTGTCTCCCTCTGGTCTGAAAGGAAACAACGCTCTGCCGCTGGCGGGAGAATATTGATGAGAAGTATGGAAAAAACGGGCCATCTGGCATGGTGTGCCCTTGTTGCCCTGCACACGGCGCGGGAAGACGGACTGGTGCTGTCAGAGTCGCAGGAAAACCTGTTTATCAGCCGCTGGTTTGCGCAGGCGAAAAAACAGCGCCGGTTCTCGCGTGACGTGGCTACCGATATTGACTGGGTAATTCGTGAGGGCCATACGCTCGGCGTTCGTGCGCGGCTGCGCCATAAGCTGGATTATCTCTGGCGCAGCTGTACAGGCGAACTGTCAGAGCAGAACGATCTTTTTCGCCTGACCTACGCGCTGGAGCTGGCGAAGCAGTACGACTGGGTGTATCACGTCCTGAGCGACAGTGAGTGGAGCGGCCGGCGTCAGATTCAGCCGACGGCGTCGGTAAACAGCATCTTTCTGCTGAAAAGCGCGCTGGAAATCGGTTTTAATGATGACGGGACGCAGGTTATGCCGGTTCCGGCCAGAATTGGCGGGCGCGCTGAGGGGCTGAATGCGCTGCTGAAAACCTGTGGCTGGGAGGCCGTCAGCAACGACGACCAGTGGATACTGATGACTATCCGCACATGCTGAAATGCACCGGATTTTAATCAGTTATTCTGTACACCTCTATCCCTGATACTTTTGTCTTCCTGATTTCCGGAGCGGTTCAGTTACGTTGCTCCCGAAACCCCAAATCCAATCTTCTCTCCACACCGCAACCTACAACTTTGCAGTGAGCAGGATTTACCCTGATTTTCGTTTATTGCGTTTTCCGTTTATTTCGTATAACCTCAGTTATAACAGTTGCCGTCATATCAAAACCGAAACCGTAAAACCGAAAAACCGAAAAACCGAAAAACCGAAAAACCGAAAAACCGAAACCGAAACCGAAACCGAAACCTAAACAATTGGAATACTAAACAATGACAAACTCAATTCTTGATAGCCTTAGCCTTCCGGCTAAAGGGGAGATTGAGGCAGCTGTACGTGGACAAAGGGAGCTTGCCGCCTACCTCTCCACAAAAATGGAAACACAGGAAATTTCGATTCAGGATGCAGATAACGTAACTCATCAAATCGAACTACCTACGTCTTCACTGACGTTGCTTATGTCGATTTTGGGTGAACTGGCACTTGGTAACGCGGTGCAAGTCGTTCCTGTGCATGCTGAATTGACCACGCAGGAAGCCGCCAATATTCTGAATGTTTCACGCCCTCATATGGTGAAACTGCTGGAAGATGGGAAGCTTCCTTTTCATAAAACAGGTCGCCATCGCCGCGTGCTTTTCGCCGATTTGATGAAGTACAAGGATCAGCGAGATAGCGATAGCAATAAAGCTATGCAGGAGTTGGCAGATCTAAGCCAAGAGCTTGGACTTTACTAATGAACCACACACCTTATCCTGTAGTTTTAGATGCTTGCGTACTGTACCCGTCATTTCTACGGGATTTACTGATTCGATTGGGGCTGACCGGATTGTACCAACCAAAATGGTCAGCCAGTATCGAAAATGAGTGGCAACGTAACCTGTTAGCAAACAGAACGGTTCTAACTGAAGATCAAATTAAACGCACTGCCACGCTAATGAATAAAGCCATTCCTGATGCGTTGGTCACCGGCTTTGAGCCTCTGATTGATAGCATTGATTTACCTGATGTAGATGATCGGCATGTTGCCGCAGCTGCTGTCCGTAGCAATGCTGAAATCATTGTGACGTTGAATCTTAAAGATTTTCCGGCACCTGCTCTTGATGCCTTTGGTATCGAAGTGTTGCATCCTGACGATTTTGTTATGGATTTATTTGATTTAAATAGAGCACTTGTGCTTTCGGCCGTAACTACGCAGCGCAGTAGTTTACGGAAACCGCCCGTGTCGGTTGATGAATATTTAGAAGCGTTGCTAAGGCAAGGTATGGCGCAAACCGTAAAAGAATTAAGCAAATACCGCATGCTGATTTAGGGCGTTAAGTAGCCGATAAAGCTACTGGCTATAGCTTGATGGTTAGGAGACTGGAAAATCGTTTCAAAAATATCCTGACCATGAAAACCGCTATCAGAAACGCAGTGATGACGTGAGGCCGTGTGAGTTATGGCAATAAAATGCTGTTTCCGTCGCATTTTTAACCTGAAGCCCGTTTTTCAGGCTAACCTATCCTGCTGTCTGGGCCAGAAGCCATCGTTTCCGGTCGATGTTATGCAGCCTTTCAGCCACTAAATCCGTGGCGTGTCTTCCGACCTGCGCGCCGGTAAAACGCAGTCGGTTGCCGCACAGGATGGATTTGTACGGGTCCGTACGCAGGAACGCTTTGATCAGCGCGGCGAAGCCCGGCTGCTCCGGTTTTTCCGCGCCTCCATCTGCAGGGCTTCGTACACATTCAGGAGCAACTCCCCCCGTTTCCGGTTAGACAAAAAGCCGTAGTAGCGCACCATTTTAAAATGCCTGGCCGGCACGTGACTGATATAGCGCCCGATCATCTCTTCCTGCGTCAGCGTCTGCTGCCGGTGCTGCTGCGTACGGTGGTCGTAATAGTGGTGCACTACGGCGCCGCCGCCGTAGTGCCTGAGCTTCGCCGCCGACACCGGCGGCCGCTTCAGGTAGCGACCCAGGTATTTGACGCTCCGCCAGGCGCCGCGGGTCTTCTTCGCGAAGTGGACCTTCCAGCGGCGTCCGTACTGTGTGGCGCAGCAGCCTGATGACCGCCCCGCGCCAGATTTCCTCCACGGGCTGCTTCTTAAAGAAAAGGCTGCGCCAGACGCCGTGCTTAACATCCAGCCCGCCGCGGGTTACGGACAGATGAATATGCGGATGCTGGTTGAGCTGGCGGCCGTACGTATGCAGGGCGCAGAAGATGCCGACCTCCACGCCCTGTTTTCGGGCCCAGCAGAGCATGGCGCGGGTGGCGGCGCCGAACAGGGCGTTGAGGAGAGGCCAGTTGTTGTTAAAAAAGGGCCACAGCAGGTGGGGCATGGTGAAGGTTATGTGCAGCCAGTCGCAGTCGGGCAGAATGTGGCTCTGCTGCGAGACCCACTGCTCAGTGGCTTTAAAACCGCAGGAGCTGCACGCTTTTGACTTACAGCTCTGGCAGAAAAAGCGGGAGTGGGTGCAGTCGGCCGATGCGCAGCAGTAGCGGCGGACTCCCATACTGGCGGTGCCACAGGCGAGCATGCGCTCGACGCAAAGGCGGGCCCATGGGCTGACGCCGTCGCCGTTCGAACCTAGGTACCTGTTCCAGCCGTCATCGACGGTTAAGAGCAGTTTTGCAGGGCGTGGAATATACATGCCGCAGAGTATAAAACGGTGCTCAGGACATGCAAACCATCGGAACCGCGAAGCGGTGACGCTCGCCCTGAAAGGGCGCTACTGTTCATGGATTTTAGCATCTTCATCCAGTCCCATTAATACTGAGAGAGCTTATACGCACCAACGGAGAGCAGAAGTGTATCGATACTTTTACGGGGCATCATGGAGAAAGGCCCTGAGGAAAATATCGTCACATCATACATATTCAAATCGGGTTATGGCAACTCAGGGGCGGGAAGTTGGCTGGGTGTTCGATTTGCAGCCGTCAGGCTGCCCTGTTCGCACGCCGGCTGACGGAGGTGTAATCCGGGCAGTGCGGTAACAGTTTCATCAGAGAGAAAGGGAATCAATAAATCTCTGAGGAGCCCTCTGGGTCAGCCGAATACGCGTTTAATTACCAGAACAGTGCTGATTGCAAGGTCAGAATAGCACTGAGGTCGATCACGTGATGTTGGGGCAGCGTCATACCAAGCATAAATGGCTTCCGCATCCAGCCAGAAGGTCAGAGAGCCACGTTGAATGAGGGCTTTGTGGTATGAAGGCCAGTTGGTGATATTGAATGTTTGCTTTGCCACGGATCGACCTGGGTTGTCAGGATATACGTGATCTGCTCTGTCAGCTCAGCTAAAGTTCGATTTAAGCAATAAAGCCTGTAAATTACTCAGTCTGGTTAATAATCAATAAGGTTTTCTATGATTAACCATAATAGTGTTTAGGAAAAATGATTTCTTATTTAAAAAAGAACAATTAAATGTTTGATTATATATTAATTGAATTAATTACGTTGAGTTGTTGATTGTAATCGGTAAAATTAACACGAAATTTACAAAAACTTCCTATTCCGCTTTCGAGATGATTTTTGTCTGCCTCATGCGGTAGCTATATCCAAATTCCAGCGCGCTTCATCTTTGCAACCTAATGTTGTTGCGGTTGATTGCCATAGCAAAGCGTACCAGAGCAGCAACAGCGGAACCTGGATCGTCGATTAATCTCATCCTACTTCAAGCTTCAGATATGTTGGCCTAGTCAGTTCATCCCGGGCACATAGCGATCTTTGTTAGCGGGGATTATTAGTCTCATCCTTGAGACTCACGCTGCGGGCCAGCGCTTGCCGCCTTTCTGCAGCTTGAATTATTCATATATAACAATGCATTAATGGTATCCCGATTATGAACAGACTGAATATTTTCCGCCTGAGCCTTCAGGTGCTTTGCCTCACCGCGATGGCACTGCTGGCAGGCTGCGGGTCATCTTCACGAGACACACCTACCCAATACAGTCTGCTGTTCCAGGCGCATCCGCAAATTAACCAGTCGGCACCTCTGAAAGTGCGCGTGTTGTGGCTGAAATCCGATGCGGATTTCATGTCGGCTGATTTTAACTCTCTGCAAAACAACGCGCAGAGCATGCTGGGCGCCAACCTACTGGACAGCGAGCAGTTCTTCCTGATGCCGGGTCAAACCAATAATATAATCGTCGGGCATAACAACCCTGGCGTGCGCTACATCGCCATCATGGCGGAATACCAGGCGCTGGATGGCAAGAGATGGCGTCTCTCTCTACCTTTACCGCAGTCTTCAGACAGCTTTTTTTATGAGGTCTGGAAGGGGGCGGATGATGAGCTACATGCCGAAGTCATTGCCGATATCAGCGGCATCCGCGTGGTGAAAAACTTACAGCGCCGGAGACAGGAGCCAACATGAGCAAAGCAGAAAAAGTGGTCTGGACTGAAGGCATGTTCCTGCGCCCGCACCATTTCCAGCAGTCTGAAAGCCACCTGCACAGCACCCTGCGTGACTGGGGTCTGGCACAGCGCCCCTATCTGTGGGGGCTGCACGATATCGAATTCGACGAGGCGATGCTGCGCCAGGGCAAAGTGGCGCTGGTCTCAGCCAGCGGGCTGCTGCCTGATGGCACCGCCTTCTCGTTTCGCGATGCGCGTCAGTCACCGCCACCGCTAAGCATTCCGGACAACCAAACCAACGTGAAAGTGGTGCTGGCACTGCCGGTACGGCGCGGCGGGCGCGAAGAGGTGATTTTCAGCGAAGCGGGAGATTCCCTAGCGCGCTTTATCAGCTTCGAACGCGAAGTAGATGATTTCAACACCATCTCGGTCGGGCAGGCGACCGTGCAGTTCGGGCGCCTGCGCCTGCGGCTAATGCTGGAGAGCGAACTGACGGCGGAATGGACGGCGATTGGCGTGGCGCGTGTCAGCGATAAGCGCAGCGACAACCAGCTGCACCTCGACGGCAGCTATATCCCGCCGATGCTTAACGCCATCAGCCAGCCGCTGCTGTACGAATATGTCGGCGATATTCACGGCCTGCTGGAGCAGCGCAGCCAGCAGATCAGCCAGCGCCTGCAGCAATCCGGGCGCTTCAATACCGCTGATATGGTCGACTTTATGCTGCTGGCACTGATCAACCAGCAGTTGGGCCACATCAGCCATGTTAAAAATCTGCCGCTACTGCACCCGGAAGCGCTGTTCCAGCAGTGGCTGGCCTTTGCCAGCGAGCTCACCAGCTGGACGCCGCAGCGCGGGCCGCACAATACGCTGCCGGTGTATAACCATGATGATCTGGCAGGTTGCTTCGGGCGACTGACGCAGATGCTGCGCCAGGGGCTGTCGCTGGTGATGGAAGAGAGCGCCATCCAGCTGCCGCTGACCGAGCGCTCCCACGGCCTTAATGTGGCGACGGTTACCGAAGCTTCAATGGTGCGCGAGTTTGGCTTCGTGCTGGCGGTGCGCGCTAACGTACCGGCCGAAGTGCTGCAAATCCACTTCCCGGCGCAGATGAAAGTCGCCCCGGTGACCAAAATTCGCGATCTGGTGCAGCTGCAGCTACCGGGTATGGTGCTGCGTGCGATGCCGTCAGCACCGCCGCAAATCCCCTGGCACGCCGGTTACAACTACTTCCAGCTGGAGAAGGGAGGGGTGTTATGGAAAGAGATGGAAAAGTCCGGGGCCTTTGCCCTGCATCTCGCAGGGGAGTTCCCGGGGCTGGAGATGGAATTCTGGGCAATCCGCAGTCAAGGGGTCTGAGCAGGGAATGAATCATCATGAAACATGAACTATACGCCGATGCGCAAGCTTGGGTTTCCGGGGCCAACAGCCATAACCCCTTGGTGGCGGCTGCCAATCCGCTGTTGAATGCTATCCCGCAAATCCGTAATTCGGTTTCCCACCCCGATCCCGCCGGCTTACGCCTGCGCCTGATCGATGAGATCCGCCAGTTTGAGATAAACTGCCAGCGCGCCGGGTTGCCGTATGAAGCGATTATCGGCGCCCGTTACTGCCTGTGCACCGCGCTGGATGAAGCCGCTGCGCTCACTCCGTGGGGCGGGGGGGGCGTCTGGCCGGGCAGCGGCCTGCTGGTGACGTTTCACAATGAAACTTGGGGTGGTGAGAAATTCTTCCAGCTGCTGGCTCGCCTATCGCAGACGCCGCGTGAACAGATTGCGCTGCTGGAGCTGATTAACTTCTGCCTGCAGATGGGCTTCGAAGGACGTTACCGGGTCATGGATAACGGTCGCTCGCAGCTGGAAACCATCAAGCAGCGCCTGTTGCAGATGATCCGCTCAGTGCGCGGGAGCTATGCGCCGCCGCTGTCGGTCCACCGGAAGGATCACCCTGTGACGCGCAAGCTTTGGTGCCCGGTGGTGCCGCTCTGGGCCTGCACCGCAGTGGTGGGTTTCCTCGCCTGCCTGCTCTACATCCTGCTCAACTGGCGTCTTGGTTATTACACCAGCCCGGTGCTGGCCTCGGTTTATCAGACCGCGCTCCCGGAAGTCACTATCCACGATCCGGCGCCAGCGCCGCCTACCGCGCTGGACCTGAAAACCTTCCTGAGCCCGGAGATCGAACAGGGTCTGGTGTCGGTTCGTGACGAAGCCGATCGCAGCGTGGTGACGCTAAAAGGTGATGGCCTGTTCAGCTCTGCCGGCACATCGGTAAGCGACGGCTACGCCAGTGTGCTCAACCGCATCGCGGCGGCGATGAACAAAGTCAGCGGGCGCCTCCTGGTGGTGGGCTACAGTGACAATGTGCCAATCCGCAGCGCCCGTTTTTCCTCGAACTATGAACTCTCGCTGGCGCGTGCGCAGTCGGTCACTGAACAGCTTCAGAAGCATCTCTCCCAGCCGCAGCGCGTCAAAGCGGAAGGGCGTGGGGATAGCAACCCCATCGCGCCGAACAACAGCGCCGCCAACCGCGCGCGCAATCGTCGGGTCGAGATCACCCTGCTAGTGGCACCGGGAAATACGCATGCCCAGTTTAACGGCCAGGTGCAAGGAACTCACTGATGCTGAATCTTCTGTTTGCCGTCTTAACCAACCGCCTGCTGTGGGGCTTTGTTGGTATAACCGCGCTGTCGCTTATTATCTGGGTGATTGGTCCGGTGTTTTCGATTGTCGATTCACGCCCGCTGGAGCCGGAAGTCAATCGCCAGATCAGTATTGGGCTGCTCTACCTGGTGTGGGCACTGGGCAACGTGGTGCCGCGCCTCTATAACAGCTGGCTGAACCGTAAGCTGATGGGCAGCCTGAAAACCACCCTAGGGGAGTCGCCAGATGGGGAGATCCCCTGTCTTACCAGCGAAGAACGGGGGCTGGTGGAGTGCTTTAACGAAGCCTCCGAGCTGCTGAAAAAAGCACACTTCTCTCACGACAGCGGCCGCTCTCCGTTCTGGGCGCAGCGCTTCAGCCGTCAGTATCTATATCAGCTGCCGTGGTACGTGATTATCGGCGCACCCGGGGCGGGTAAAACCACAGCACTGGTTAACTCCGGCCTGCAGTTCCCGCTCGCCGACCGCTTTGGTAAGTCCGCGCTGCGCGGCATTGGCGGCACGCGCAACTGCGACTGGTGGTTCACCAACGAAGCGGTGCTTCTGGATACTGCCGGGCGCTACACCACCCAGGAGAGCCAGCAGGAGGAGAACGCCAGCGAGTTGCAGGTCTTTATCGGCCTGCTGCGCAAATATCGCAGCCGCCAGCCGATCAACGGCGTGATCGTCACCGTCAGCATCTCCGACCTGCTGACCCTGTCGGCGGAGGCGTCGCAGCAGCAGGCGGTGGCACTGCGCCAGCGCCTGATGGAGCTGCACGAACAGCTTGGCATTCGCTTCCCGGTCTATGTACTGGTGACAAAAGCGGATCTGTTGAAGGGCTTCCGCGCTTACTTCGCCAAATTCAATAAGGCGCAGCGCGAGCAGATCTGGGGCTTCACCTTCCCGTGGGATAAAGCGCGGCTGGCCGATCTCGATCTGATGGCGGCCTTCTCTCAGGAGTTCGCCCTGCTGCAGCAGCGGCTAGATGCAGGGCTGCCGGACACGCTACTGCAGGAGAGCGATGCCAAAGTGCGCGCCGAAAGTTTCCTCTTCCCGCAGGAGTTCGCCGCGCTGCGCCCGCTGCTGGCCGACTACCTTGATACCGTGTTTGCCCGCTCCAACTTTGAAACCCAGTTCTCGCCGCGCGGAATCTATTTCGCCAGCGGCACTCAAGAGGGGCTGCCGTTTGACCGCGTGATGGGCGAACTGAATAGCGCCATGCAGCTGCCGCAGGATGACAGCGGCGTTCAGGGCAGCTGGCAGCAGGTCAGTAAAGAGGCGCCAATCCCCGGCAACAAAGGTCAGAGCTTCTTCCTGAAGGATATGCTGCAAAAAGTGGTGTTTGCTGAAGCCTGTCTTGCGGGCAGCAACCGCTGGTGGGAATTGCGCAACCGCGCGCTTCTGTGGTCCGGCTATATCGCTCTGGCCGCCGTAGTGGTGCTTGCCTCGCTGCTGTGGTTCACCAGCTACGTCAACAACAAAAGCTACCTGCAGCAAGTCCAGGCGCGGGTGCCGGAAGTGGTGCGCCAGAGCACGGCGCTGCAGAGCAGCGACCCGCGCGATCTCTTTGCGCTGCTGCCGTTCCTTAATAGCGTGCTGCACCTGCCGGAGAGCGACGAGTTTGACCTTAACTCACCGCCGCTGAACCGCCGCATGGGGCTGTATCGCGGAGCGGAAGTCAGCGATGCCACCCAGGCGCTGTACCAGAAATCGCTGCAGCAGATACTGATGCCGCATGTGGCGCAGCTGATTACCACCTGGCTGCGTAACGATAACGGCAGCGATGTCGAATACAGCTATGAAGCGCTGAAAGCGTATCAGATGCTGTATCAGCCGAATCACTACGACGGCAAATTCCTGCACGCCTGGATGATGTGGAATATCCAACGCACTCTGCCGCAAAACGTTACTCATGCGCAGGTGAAACAACTGGAGTGGCATCTCAGCCAGCTGTGGGAGAACCAGATTCAGGCCTCGCCGTATGCCCGGGATGATGCGCTGCTAAAGCGCGAACAGGCGCTGATTAATCAGATGCCGCTGTCGCAGCGCGTTTACGGACGCCTGAAGCGCCTGCTGGAACGTGATGACAGCTTACGGGCAGTGTCGCTGGCCTCGCTCGGCGGGCCGCAGAGCGAACTGGTGTTTTCGCGCAAGAGCGGGCGCTCGATTGCTGACACAATCCCGGGGCTGTACACCCCGGACGGTTACTGGAACAGCTTCGACAAAAACATCGCTGCGGTTACCAAATCGCTGCATGACGATGACCTGTGGGTGCTCGGCGGTCAGGTAAAGGGCGAGACGCAGCAGCAGACCGATGCGGCAGTGCGCCAGCTCTATATCAGCGACTATATTCGCCAATGGGACGGACTGCTGCAGGATATCCAGCTCAACAGCAGTGCCGACTTGGCGCAGCGAATCAACAGTGCGCGGCTGCTCTCCAGCAGCAGCTCGCCGCTGCGCAAGCTGGTGATTAACCTCAGACACTATCTGGTGCTGGAAAAAGTGCCGCAGGGCTTTGAAAAAGCCGCTAAACCCGCCTACAGCGTCAGCGATAACAGCGCCACGCGGACCCTGCAGGGGCTGTTCCGCTCGCGCCAGAACAGCACTGGCGCGGCGGTACAGCAGACGCCGGAGCAGGCAGTGGCTAACCACTTCGCGCCGATTATTGACCTGGCCGATCCGCTGGAGGAGGGTGGGATAATCATCGCCTTCGACGACTTCCTTAAGCAGATTGACGACCTGTATCGCTACCTGACGGCGGTGCAGGACGCCGCCAACAGCGGCATGTCTCCGCCGGCGGGTGAGGCGATCAGCCACCTACACGCTAGTGCGGGCAGGCTGCCTAGCTCGCTGCAAAACATGTTTACCAGTATTGCGGTCGGCGCCAGCAGCGATACCCAGCGCAGTGATCTCGACAACGTGCGTAAACGCATCAACGTCGAAGTCGGCAGCTTTTGCCGCCAAGCGATAGCCGGGCGTTATCCGCTGGTGCGTTCCGGGCGCAGTGAAGTAACCCCGGACGATCTGGCGCGCATGTTCGCCCCGGGCAGCGGCCTGATGGACAGTTTCTTCCGCGACAACCTGGCCAACAAGGTTGATACCACCCAGTCGGCGTGGCGCTTTACTCCAGGCATTGATGGCAAAACCCTGCCGGGCGGCGAGAGTATTCTGCGCCCGTTCCAGCAGGCGCAGAGTATTCGCGACTCCTTCTTTGCCAACGGCTCTACCACGACGTCATTCCGCGTGACGGTGCGCACTGTGCGGATGGATAACGACATCCTCACCATGACGCTGGATGTTGACGGTCAGCTGCTGCGCTACAGCCACGGCCCGCAGGCGGTAAAGCTGATGAGCTGGCCGGGCAGCGGCGGCACCAACCAGGTGCGTATGCAGCTCGGGCTGGCCAACGGCACCACCTTGACGCTGGTGACCAACGGCTCCTGGGCGCTGAACCGCTTCTTTGACCGCGCCCAGCAGAGCGCAGGCAGCAGCAGCCTGAGCCGCCAGGCCACCTTTAATGTCGATGGTCACAGTGTGACGTTGGAGTTCACCCCGAACAGTATCCGCAATCCGTTCCAGCTTCCCGGGTTCTCGTGCCCTTAGCCGTGAGGAGAAGATAATGAGCCAGACGTACGTGATTAGCTGGTACGGCAAATTGCCCAGCGCCGGAGATTTTCTCAAGCGCCGCTTTCCCAATGTGCTGTTTAACCAGTGGAGCGACTGGTTTCAGGTTGGCCTGCTTAACTGGCAGAACGGTGAAGAGCAGCCTTCAGTTTGCCAATACCCCGGTATGGAATTTCGTGGTGCCCCCCATGTTGGGCAACCAGCAGGTGCAGATGGGCTGCCTGCTGCCGGTTAAACACAGCATGTGCCGCCGCTACCCACATCTGCACAGCGGCAACTTCACAAGCCTGCTTTTTCCGATGCTGTTCGACACGGCGACGGGTGCCAGAACCGCTCGGAATAGCCTTTATCCGCCGATATTTGAATAGGAAATCCGATGAATATCGATACGCTTCTTATCCCTGTCAGCAGCGAGCAGCCCTGCGGCGAAAACCTCGAATATGACGCCGACTATATGGCGATGGAGCAGGCATGTACGGGTAAAGCCGAGCAGCAGTTTGGCGATACCATCATCCCGGCGGAACCCGCCGACTGGAACAAAGTCGAGCATCTGGCCCTCAGCCTGCTGGAGCGCAGTAAAGATCTGCGCGTGATGCTGGCGCTGACCCGCGCCTGGACCCAGCTGAAAGGGCTGCGCGGTTATGCCAACGGCCTGCTGCTGGTGCAGCAGGCGCTGCTGCTCTATTGGGAGCCGCTCTGGCCGCTACTGGAACAGGACGGGCAGCACGACCCGTTCTACCGCGTTAACGCGCTGGCGGCGCTGAGTGATAAATCTGCGCTCAGCACCGCCCTGCGTCAGGCCGCGCTGATACGCCATGCGTCCGATGAGATCAGCCTCCGTGATGCCTGTTCTCTGCTCGACGGCAGCAAGACCGACTGCCCCGGCTATCCCGGCGGTTTGACCCGCCTGCAGTATGAGCTGGCGCGCGGCGGTCCAGGCCCTGAAGCGGTGGTGCTG